>CALMCS010000029.1 GCA_937862875.1 uncultured Comamonadaceae bacterium | reverse complement strand
ACTAGCCTCCTGCTGTAGTTCATCGCTTTCTCCTGTTGTTAGTTCTCTTGGGCGTACTACTCGCTCGGGATGATTGCCGCGCGTGGGGGCGCAGTACAGCCACAGATTCCAAAAAGACAATTCACTTTGAACGTAAGCGTTGCCGTCTACCGCGCAACTTGGTGTGTTCGGTGCAAGCGAATTCATCTTTCGCCGCAGGCCTCTTTGCAATACGGGCGTCGATTCCTAGACTCTGCTGCATTGAAGAAGTCGCATAAGAACGGTCGGATCGGTGTAGTGGCGGAGACAAACCACCAGTACCCATGACTGCCTTGCCGTCCGGCAACGAGTGCATGTACCAGGAGGTTTTGTGAACGATTTGAAGAATATTCCCGCAACAGTGGATGTGTTGGTAGTGGGGGCAGGCAACGCGGCCTTGTGTGCCGCGATTTCAGCGGCGGAGGCTGGCGCTTCGGTACTCGTACTGGAACGTTCGCCCGAAGATGCGCGTGGAGGCAACTCCGCCTATACCGGTGGCGCGTTTCGCGTCGCCTACGAGGGAGCGGAAGACATCTACCGTCTGGTGCCCGATCTGTCGGATGAGGAGCGCGCGAAATCGGATTTCGGCACCTACCCGAAGAGCCAGTTCTTCGACGAGCTGGTCGAAATGAGTGGACTGCGCGCCGACGCCGATCTGGTGGAGATTCTGGTCAATCGCAGCTTCGACACATTGCAGTGGATGCGCACGCAAGGTGTGCGATTCATCCCGATTCATGGTCGTCAATCGTTTGTGGTGGATGGCAAGAACAAGTTCTGGGGTGGACTGACGGTGGAGGTCTCCGGTGGAGGTGCCGGTCTGGTGGAGTCGCTGTTCACGCGTGCGCAGCGCATGGGTATCCAGGTGGCTTACGACCACAAGATGACCGAACTGATCGTGGAAAACGGCAAGGTGTGCGGCGTGGTGGCCATGCACAAGGGGCAGCAGTTGCAACTGCGCGCTGGGGCGGTGATCCTGGCTGCGGGCGGCTTTCATGCCAATGCGGAATGGCGTGCTCGTTATCTTGGCGTCAACTGGGATCTGGCTAAGGTACGCGGCTCACGCTACAACACGGGCCTCGCGATTCAGGCGGCGCTGGACCAGGGCGCGCGCGCGGCAGGCCATTGGTCGGGCTGCCACAGCGTGTTCTATGACGCCAACGCGCCGGAGTTTGGTGAGCCCAACTTGCTGAATCAGCAGAAGAACTATTTCAATTTGGGCATCGTGGTGAATACGCTCGGCGAGCGCTTTGTGGATGAAGGAGAGAACTTCCGCAACTACACCTATTCACGCATGGGCGCGGCCATTCTGAAGCAACCGAACGCGCGGGGCTGGCAGATTTTTGATGCCACCGGCGCGGCGCTGTTGCCAGACGAATACCGCATTCGCCAGGCCACACGGTATCAATCGGACACGTTGGAAGGGCTGGTCAACCAGTTTGAAGGTGTGGATTGCGAGCGCTTGCTACAGACACTGCAGGAGTTCAACGCCGCCGTGGACCGCGACGTTCCCTTCAACCCCGCTGAACTGGACGGCCGTCGCACCCAGGGTCTGGCCATCGACAAGACCAACTGGGCACTGCCGCTGGAGAAAGGCCCGTTTGTCGCGTACGAGGTGAGCTGCGGAATCACCTGCACCTACGCGGGCCTGGCGATCACGCCAAAGGCAGAGGTGCTCGATGAAGAAGGCTTCCCGATGCCTGGCCTGTATGCCGCCGGCGAGATGGTGGGAGGGCTGTATTTCACGAAGTACCCCGGTGGTGCGGGACTCACGTCGGGTTCGGTTTTCGGACGAATCGCTGGCCAAGAGGCGGCGCAACAGGCTCGCAGTTGATGTGAATGACCCATTGGCGTCCGTTGGAAAACGACGCCGGTCATTTCAAGTTTCAATTTTCAAGTTCTGTAGCGTGGCCAGTCCACTGAAGGTTTTCCTGTGAAAAAAGCAATCCTGAACATGCGCTTGGCGGCCTTTGCCGCTCTGTCGATGGTGGCAGGCGTCGCGTTGTCTCAACCCGGGGACTATCCGACGCGCCCGATTCGATTGGTGGTGGGATACCCGGCAGGTGGTGCATCCGACGTGGCGGCCCGCATCGTGAGCCAGAAATTGTCCGAACGTCTGGGACAAAGCGTCGTCGTTGACAATCGACCGGGAAGCGCAGGCAACATCGGCGCAGACGCCGTGGCGAAAGCTACGGCAGACGGTTACACGCTGCTTCTGGGCACAATTTCTCTCGCCGTCAACCCGAGTCTGTACCCGAAGATGAGCTACGACCCCGCAAAGGACTTGCGCGCGGTATCGATGATCTCCTCCACGCCGTTTCTGTTGGTCACCAACCCGTCGGCACCCTACGTATCCGTCAGCGCTCTTTTGGACGCGGCGCGACGCGATCCGGGCGCCATCAACTACGCCACGGCAGGCAACGGATCGGGCTCGCATCTTTTCACGGCACTGTTCACGAAGACGGCTGGAATCTCCCTCACCCACGTCCCCTACAAGGGCGCAGCACCCGCGATGAACGATGTGCTGGGCAATCAGATTCCGCTCACCTTCGACAACATCATGACGACATTGCCACTCGTGAAAAGCGGCAAGCTGCGCGCCATCGCCGTCAGCAGCGGAACCCGATCGAGCGTGGCTCCCGACATTCCCACACTCAGCGAAAGCGGCGTCAAGGGCTTCGACGCATCCGCGTGGTTTGGACTGTTTGCACCCGCAGGCACGCCTCCCGACAGGATTCGCCGGTTGAACGCGGAGCTGGCAGAGGTTCTGAAGGATCGCCAGGTTGCAGACAAGTTGTTGCAACTGGGCGCAGAGCCGGTTCACAGTTCACCAGAACAATTCGAGAAATTCTTTCTGGAAGAGATCCGGAAGTGGAAAGAGGTGGTGCGGGATGCTCGCATCCAGGTGGATTGAGCCGTTCTCGCAAGCTTCGGGGCGTCCTGGGTCGAATCAGTCGCCAAGAAGCTGCTGCTTCGCCGAATAAGTTTCCGTTGAATTTTCGCTGACTTGATGAACATCAAGGCCCACTTTCTTCGCGTCCATAGACTTGCGCGATGCAAATACGGCCGTCATTGTCCACCAAGCTGCAGGCTTTGGGCATCATTTTCCTGTTGGTCGCGTTGGCGTCCATTGGGTTCACCCTGTGGGTGACCTGGCGGTTGGAGGGTGGGGCTGCGGCTGTGAATGAGGCGGGGCGGTTGCGGATGAACATGATGCGTGTGGTGCTGGCCCAGCAGCATGAGGCGCCTGAGGAATTGCTCACCCGGATGCGTGGTTTCGATGAGTCGCTGGAGCTGTTGCGTGTCGGTGACCCTTCTCGGCCTTTGTTTGTACCGTGGAACGGTGCTGCCCGTGAGCAGTTCGAATCGATTTCCCGTATGTGGACGGCGCTCAAGGATGATTGGCGCGTTCACCCGGCACGGGATAGCGACAGGTCATTGGCCCGGGCGGATGAATTTGTCGTTCTGGTCAATCAATTTGTTGAGTCGATTGAAAACCAGATTGCCCGTTGGACGGCGGCGCTGCATCTGTTTCAACTCTTCATGGTCGCGCTGGCGATTGGCTCGGCGGTGGCGTTCATTGCCTTGAGTTATCTGCTGGTGCTCAATCCCGTATCGCGCTTGCAGGCTGCGCTGGCCAGGGTGCGGCAGGGCGAACTGTCCACGCGCATCGAGGTGGACAGCGACGACGAGTTCGGGCAGCGCACTGCGGGCTTCAACCTGATGGCGCACGCGCTGCAGCCACCCCATGCAGACCAGGCACGCAGGCTACGCGACACGAGGCCCCGCGCCCTCCTT
>CALMCS010000028.1 GCA_937862875.1 uncultured Comamonadaceae bacterium | reverse complement strand
AACCTGTGGGGACTCACCGGTACGGGCAAGACCCAACTCATTCGCAGCCTGTCCAAGAAGCTCGGGTTCTATGACCGCCTGATCGAAGTTCAGATGGACGGCTATTCCAATGGTGGGGGAACGTCGATCGGTTCGATGTTGTCAGACTCGGCGATCGCAGAGGGGACGCCCGGAATCCTCGTGCTCGATGAGTTCCAGCGGTTCAGGACCATTGACCGCGATGGGCGCGAGCGCAAGGTCGAGCACTACATGGACGTGTGGGGCTTGCTTTCCGACGGCAAATTACCTCCCAACATTGGCTTCCTCGGGGATATGGAGCGCAGGTTGGCCGAGGCCGCATATCGTGACGAACACAAGCGGGTTGGCGTGAAGTCGGATGCTGATGAGGAGGATGTGGTCGTTGGGCTGTTCGCGCGAACGCCCCGCAATGAACTTTCGAAGTTCGCTCTGCCGCCGTATCAGGCCCAGGAATTTAAAGCGACGTTGAAGCTCAAGGAGTCCATCATGGAGATCATGACCTGGTCTCCGCAGGATCTCCACAGTCGCTTGGTTGCCTTCACGCAGGACCCCCATGCGTGGGAGACGGATTACTCGAAACTGCTGATATTTGTCTGTGGCAATCTCGATGAGATGTATGCAGATGCCGCCAGTCGCGTGGAGGACTGCGACACGGATGCTGATGTGTTCCATGCCATGACCCGCAAGCTTTCGCTCATTGATGTGAAGCGGGCGTTGAGTGAGCGCTTCAAGCCCGAGCAAATTGCCCGGCTTGGCAACAACCACGTTGTCTATCCCAGTCTGAACCGCTCGACCTACCAAAAGCTCATCGAGGTGGCGGTGCACGGGTACTTGCAGGAAATCGAGGCGTCCAGTGGACTGCGCTTTGAAGTGACCGATGCGGTCAGGGAGCAGATCTACGCCAATTCGGTGTTTCCCACCCAGGGCACCCGTCCGGTTTTCTCTTCCGTGCATGGTTTGATGAGTGCGCCGCTGGTGGATTTCACGCTGTGGGCGCTGGAGCAGGGCGCCGGGCCAGGT
>CALMCS010000027.1 GCA_937862875.1 uncultured Comamonadaceae bacterium | reverse complement strand
CCGTGATAGAACGGCTTCCCATCGGCCTGTCCAAACATCTCGGCCACCACCCAGGAACGCTCGGTCAATTGCGTCTCGGTCCCCAGCCCCCAGGTCGCATGGCTGCGACGCGGCGACTGATCACGCTGCCAACCCACGTTGGCGTGCAGAAAAAATCGATCGTCTGCAAATGAAAAACTGACCGGCACGTAGCCATACCAGTTGCTGCCACGGCCGGCCGTGGGATCGCGCATGGTGCCCAGCGCCAAGCCCATTCCCCAGCCATTGGTCTCCAGCGTCTTGAACAAGGTCTTGCCCTGAATCATCTCCGCCGTGCGGTGCGTACGGTGGTTCTGATCGCTGTTCTCCCGCGTGAGCGCACCGCCCACGGTGAGCTCCAGATTGCCGCTGAAATTGCAGGCCGGCTGCGCCCAGAACTCGTTGCGGCCATCCTGATTGCGACGCGCCCAGGTCTCCAGCTGACAGGCCTTGGCATCCACGATGCGCGCGTCATCGGTAATCATCGGCCTCGCGGCCTGTGCGGATGTCGCACACATCAGAAAAAGCAGCGATCCCATGCCGCTGGCCTTGAGCAACGTTCGGTTCGCTTCTTTTCTCTTTGGAATGGGAGTACTAGTAGTAGCAATAGTAATCCCTCGTTCACTGAATCTCATTGGCATATCCATCCCCCAAAAAGCCGCGCATCCCGCGAGGCCGCCACAATATGCCACCCGCATATTGCATTTTTGTGAATATGCCCAATCACTGGTGCTTGCGGCCATCCGCCTTGCACCAGATCAGGTCAGTTCAGATCAACTCAACCCAACTCAGAACAGTCCATTGCCACTGGCGGTCTTTTCCGGGATCGGTTGGATGACGTCCCAGTGCTCGACGATCTTGCCGTTCACGTCAAAGCGGAAGATATCCACAATCGCGCTGCCACGATCGTCCGCATTCATCGTCGAATGCACGTGCAAAGCCACCAAGTCACCATCGCCGATCACGCGCACGATCTTGCTGTGGCGCTGCGGGTTTTGCTGAAAGATCTGCGCAAACGTGTTCTTGAACGGCTCCCGGCCATTGGGCACATGCGGGTTGTGTTGAATGTAGGTGGTGTCGCTGATGTAGCGATCCGCGGCGCTCAGATCATGGTCGTTGAAGAACTGGTTGTAGAACGCCGTGGCGTTCTGCTTGTTCCGCTGCACGATGGCCTCTGTGGTGGCCTTCTCTGCCGCGCCCTGACCCGACATCGGGGAAGAGGATGGAGGAGCGGTAGTGCTGCAGGCGCTCAGCGCGAGCGCACCGACGATCAGTGTCAGGGAGACTTTGGTGCGCAAGGAAAGGGAATGACAGAACATGGCGAGGTGAAGGCAGCAAAGCCTTGGGCTGAGTGAAGCCCCTGTTATCGCCATTTCCGCGCGCGAGCGCTGTCAGCCAGCGGCGAGACTTTTCGTCAGCAGCCACATCGCGCACGCAATCACACACTCACAAATTCATTCATTCAATCCACCTGCAACCCCAGCGCACGACTGAGTTCGGCATAGCGATCCATGTCGGCCGCGATCAGGCTGGCGAACTGCTGGCGGCTTTGCGCCTGTGTCACATAGCCCTGTGCGGCGAGCCACTGCTGCATGGCGGGCTCGCCCAGGATTTGCGTCAGCACCTCGTGCAGATGATCGGCCACGGCATCGGGCGTGCCGGCCGGGGCCAGCAGGCCATGCCACTGCTGCGCCTCGAAGGCCGGTGCGCCCTGCTCGGCCACGGTCGCGACCTCGGGCATGCGCGCGAGACGCCGCGGCGCGGTCACCGCGATGGCGCGCACGCGGCCGGCTTCGATCATCGGCGCGGCGCTGCTCGCCGTCACCATGCCGAGCGGCACATGGCCGGACGCCACATCGGTCACGGCCGGGCCGCAGCCCTTGTACGGCACATGCTGCAGGCGAATGCGCAGCGACTTCGCCAACATCTCGCCGGCCAGATGCTGCGGCGTGCCGTTGCCACACGAGGCAAAGGGCACGGGCGCGGTGTTCTGATCCTGCATGTCCGCCACCAACGCGGCGAGCGTGGTGTAGTTGCTGGCCTGCGGCACCAACAGCACCGATGCGATCGTGCCCGCGTTGAACACCGGTTTGAAGTCGGCCCGCGGGTCGAAATCCAGATGGCGATACACGCCGGGGTTGATCGCAAACGAGCTGTTGACCATCAACAGCATGGTGCCGTCGGCCGCCGCCTCGGCAACATGGCGCGCACCGATATTGCCGCTCGCGCCGGGCCGGTTTTCCACCAGCACGGTCTGGCCCAGACGCTCCTGCATCGCAGCACCCAGCTTGCGCGCCAACAGGTCGGTGCCGCCGCCCGGAGGAAAGGTCACCACGATGGTGATCGGTTTGTCGAACCGCACGGCCGCCGTGCCGGTGCGCGACAGCCAGACACTGGCGATCACGAGCGCCGGCACCAGCCCCCACAGCAGCCACGAAAAACGTCGTTGGAACATGGTGGTATCCAGCCTCTCCTGAAATCGGATCAAGCAAGCAAACAACTGCGAGGCTTATGCGTCCAGCCCGATGTCGAGCACGCGCGCGCTGTGCGTCAACCAGCCCACCGCGATCTGGTCCACGCCGGTGGCGGCCACTTCGGGCGCGGTTTCCGGCGTGATGCGACCCGAGGCCTCGGTAATGGCGCGGCCCTTGCACATGGCCACGGCCGTGCGCAGATCGGCCAGACTCATGTTGTCGAGCAGCACCACATCCACGCCCAGCTGCAACGCGATTTCCAGCTGCGCGAGCGTGTCGACTTCGAGCTCGATCTTCACCATGTGACCCACACCGGCACGCGCACGCGCCACGGCGATTTCGACGCCTCCGGCCAGCGCGATGTGGTTGTCCTTGATGAGCACCGCGTCATCCAGACCAAAGCGATGGTTGCTGCCGCCGCCCACCCGCACCGCATATTTCTGCAGCGCACGCAGACCGGGCATGGTCTTGCGCGTGCAGGTCACGCGCGCACCGAAGGGCGCGATCGCCTGCGCAATCGAATGCGTCGCCGTCGCCACGCCGCTCAGATGGCACAGATAGTTCAGCGCCACGCGCTCGGCACTCAAGATGGCACGGCTGCGGCCACGAATGCGTGCGATCTCGGTGCCGGGTTGCAGCACCGTGCCATCGGCGCAGACCGCCTCGAACTCCATGCGGCTGTCCATCAACACAAACGCCAGACGCGCCAGATCCAGCCCCGCGAGCACACCGTCCTGCCGCGCCACCAGGCGCAGCTCGTTGGTCGCATCGGCCGGCACGATGGTGTCGGTCGTCAAATCGCCGGCCCGGCCCAGGTCTTCCAGCAAGGCCATGCGGACCATGGGCTCGAGCATCACATCAGGCAGTGGAGAAACAGGGAGTGCGGCGGTTCCGATAATGCTCATTTTGAGTATAAATGGTCAAAAAAATAGGGCCGGCAGGATCGACAAAAGCAATCCCATGGCGCGAAACACTTATGCTAAGTATGAGCACAATTATCGTCAACTAGGCGAAACCACGAGCCCAGAATGGGAACCGGGCTCGCCTTCGTCCTCGCCCGCCTCAGCCTCGGACCAAAGGCAGCTTGTTCCCCGACATCGCGCGCTCCAGAATCACGTTGCGCCGAAAGCGAAACAGCTTGGCGGGTCGTCCCGCCGCGCCCAAGGCCATCTGCCCGGTCTCTTCGACCAGGGCCTGTTGCTCGATCTGCCGGCGAAAGTTCTGCTTGTGCAGACCGCGCCCGGCCAGCGCTTCCACCGCCTGCTGGAGTTGCAGCAGCGAGAATTCCTCGGGCATCAATTCAAACACCACCGGCCGGTATTTGATCTTGGCACGCAGCCGCGCCATGGCGGTCGCGAGAATGCGCCGGTGGTCATGACCCATGCTCTCCCCGGCCAGGGCCTTGGACTGCGCGGCTTCCACAATCCCGTAGCGCAGCGACTCCGCCATGAGTCCCGCCTCGAACAGCAGCTCATAGCGCTGCAGCACCAGCTCTTCGTTCCACTCGTTGTCATCGAGCCCGAACATCACCGCCACGCGCTGCAGACGCTGCTTGCGCGTGGCGACATCCGGCGCGCTTTTACTCCACTGGCGCAGACGCGGCAGGATGGCCTTGTCGATCAACGCCGGCTCGCCGCCGCGCCAATCTTCCCAGGGGAAATAGCGATACCAATCGTGCCACCCAGGCTGCGCCGCACCACTGCAATCGTCATGCTCGCGCGACAGCCCCAGATAGCTGATGGAGATGGAACGCATGCCCAGCTCCGCCGACCGATCCCGATCCGGAAAGGTGTAGAGCTGCTCGACATAGCCGAGCGGATGGTGCGTCTGCGACTCCACCCAAGCGCGCAGGCTGGCCTGCAGCGAGCGGTGCTCCGCCGAGAACGGCCCCGCAGGCAGCGTGGCACCGTCCCGCGTGGTGAGCACCCGCGGCTCGCCATTGGTGACTGCCACCAGCACCGCCACCAGATCGGCTTGAACCAGATGTTGCTGTTGTGCGGAGGTAGTCACAGGATGGGATGGAATGAAAGTGCAGTGGATGAAATGAAAGAAGGTGCGAAACGAGTTTAGTCGAAGTTATCCACCGCTTCGAGCGACTCGCGCACGCACCTTCACCTCAACTCAGGAGCAGGCCATCACTGCATCTGCTGCAGATTGCCGATGCGCACCAGCATCTCGGTGAACATCTGCATGTCCGCCTGCAGATCGGGCAGTTCCTTGTACTCGAGCGCGTTGTGCGCCGTGTATTTCTTGCCCGGCATCGCGGGGCCGAAGTTGATCGCGTTGGGCATCTGCTTGGCCGTGGTGCTGCCCGCTGTGGGCACGGGCTTGGCATCGAGACCGGTGGTGTCGCCAAAGATATTCAACAGGGTGGAAAGCCACGCGCCCTTGGGGTCGCGCGCCATCCAGTTGCCCTGGGTGTAGTCGATCTTCACCGGCACCTTGGCGCTCGCGCTCCAGTCGGCAATGCCCTTCTCTACCTCGGCCTTGAGCTGCTCGGGCGTACGACCGCGTGGCATGCGCGCGTTGGCCGTCACCTCGAGCGTACCGTTCGCCGTGGGCTTGATGAAGTTGGGCGAGATGGTGAGCGGGCCCATGAAGTCGTCGGCGTAGGCGAGCTTCAGGTGGTTGCCAAAATAGTCGAGCCCGAAAATGCCGTTGATGTAGCGGGCCGCTTCGGTGTATTGGTTGGTCTGCAGCAGCGGCTTTCCGTCCAACAAGGCTTGCTGCAGAAACAGCGTCAAGCGAGGAACCGGGTTCACGCCTTCTTCGGGACGCGAGCCATGTGCGGAAGAACCTGTGACCTTGATGTCGATCTTGTTGGCCGCTGGTGTGATGTCAATGCTGAATTTTCCGTGCTGCTGATGAGCTGAAACGAAGGCATCCTTCGCGCCCTGCAGCTTCTGCGCCACCGCAGCCAAAGCCGCCGCATCGCCTGCTTCAATCGTTGCCGTGGCAGTCTGCGCAATCGCGTTGGACGAAGCCGCGCCACTCATGGCGGTGATCGCTGGTTGCTGCACATCGGTCTTCACATCGGCAAAGAACGCCTTGATGGCGCCCGTGCCTTTTTCCGCAACGACGGCCGGGTACTTGCTGTCGAGCACGATGTTGTACTCGGGCAGCTTGGTCTTGCCCTGGTAATACTTCATCGCGTCGCCACCGGTTTCCTCGGTCGTCTCGATCATCAGGCGAATGCCGCGCTGCAGCGGCAGCTTCGACTCTTTCACCGCCTTCATCGCATACAGCACGGTGGCGATCGAACCCTTGTCGTCAATCGTGCCGCGCCCATAGAGCTTGTCACCCACGCGCGTGACCTTGAACGGATCGATCTGCTTGCCATCGATCACCCACTCCGCAGGCACCACGGGCACCACATCGGCGTGCGTGAGAATGCCAAACTCCTCGCTGCCGGTACCGGGCAAGGTCACTTCAAAAATGCGGTTGTCGACATTGCGGAAGTTGAGGCCAAAATCCTTGCTCATCTGCTCGACCATTTGGCCAAACTGGATGATCGAAGGGTTCTCATGCGGCGGAACCTTGGGATCGCGCACGGTGGGCAACGCCACCATTTTTTCGATGCTGGACAGCACCGCCGACTCCTGGCTCAGCCGCGTGTACAGCCCCAGAAGACGCGCGATGTGGGTGAGCTCTTCACCCTGCAATGGCTTGCCAGCGGTGTAGTTCTGCACCGCACCCGCAACGCCAGGCTCCTGCTTGGCCGCCAGTTGCAGAAACTGCGCAAAGCTACTCGGTACCTGTGCGGCCTGCACGGCGATGGCGTCGAGCGCCGGCTTCTTCAAAGGCTCGGCAAAGCTCGTGGCCGCCGTGCAAGCAAAAGCGAGAGAGACGGAAAGCGCGATGGCGCAGCGTCGGATTTGTGGCTTCATTGTGGGAAGTCTCCAAATGGAAAAGTGGCAAGAATAGCTGCTCATTCTCCGGTTCGGGGAAGGGTTTGTGTGCGAACACCCACAAAAAATCTCATCAGCCCGACCGAAACGCAATCGCCAACCTACCGCTCTCGCACTCCGAGCCAACGCCGCTTGGTAGAACGTCCTTCTTCCTACCCACGGTCGTTGTATCCCAGCAGCTCTTCACCACTCAGGCAATCGCTTGAATGCCGTTCTTTTCGATCACCGTCAGCAAGCGCAGTGCGGGGCCACCGGGCTTCTTGACGCCACGCTCCCAGTCGGAAATAAGGTTCTTGCTCACGTTCAGATACAGCGCAAAGACAGGCTGCGACAAATGCTCCCGCTCGCGCAGGGCGCGGATGCTTTCTGGCGGCATGGGTGCCACAGGTGTCAGGCAGGCCTCGTCGAACTCCCGCATGGTTTGCTGGTCAACGGCCCCGATGCCATGCAGTGCCTCCATGGTTTCATGGATAGCCGCGAAAGCATCACTCCGGTATTTCTTCGTCATGATCGTTTACCTCCGAAAATTGCCCTTGGCCGATCAACACTTCCAACTGATCGCCTGACAGCCCCAGCACATGGCTTGCGGCCATCCTGAATTGCACTTCCTCGCCCTTGCTTAGGTTGTCGCGGTCGCTCTTTGCAAACCCATAGACGAAGAAAGCACGTTCCGTCGTGCGATACAAAACAACGGTGCGAAATCCGCCTGACTTACCCTGCCCAGGTCGTGCCACACGCTGCTTGATCACACCACCGCCAAGATCCGCGTCGATCAAACCTCGTTCGGCTCGTTCTATAGCTTGTGCAACCGACTTGTCCGATATGCCCTCCTTGCGGGCAAAGCGATCGAACCAAGCATTCTTGAAAATTCGCATTCAGCAGATCTCCATCGAGTTTATATCACACTTTGTGTGATGCATAAAGTGTGACCTCGCGGAGTGCTTGCTGAGACCGCGACAACTCACCTTCAAATATCCAACACCGTTTGACCACCGGAAAAGGAAGGTCCATTTGGCATGGAAGCTCGCTTTGATCTACGCAGCTCGATCAACCATCGCTTCAATCGATTGGTTCTTTATCCAACTTGCAACGCTGGCCATTTCTCAAGGCTTTGCACCAACGAATCGAAACGCGTATGTCTCCGCACATCGGGTAGACGGCAATGAAAAACGGCGCTACGTGATGCAACACGAAGCGCCGTCATAAATCATCAAGCTCGTTAATTTCAAGCGGGGAACTGCTCAATCTCTCGCGGCAGGACTGCATTTGTGCAAGTAGCACTTGCACAAATGACTCGCCCAAGCTCCCCAGAATTTTTCAGTCTTCAACGAACAATCGAAACGCTCAGTCACCCAAGCGTCAACGATCGTTCCCGAGTCCCGGAAAAATCGTCAGACGTTGAACAAGAAGTTCAACACATCGCCATCCTTGACGACATATTCCTTGCCTTCAGCGCGCATCTTGCCCGCGTCCTTGGCGCCCTGCTCGCCCTTGAACTTGATGAAGTCATCAAACGCAATGGTCTGCGCGCGGATGAAACCGCGTTCGAAGTCGCCGTGGATCACGCCCGCGGCTTGCGGTGCGGTGTCGCCGACGTGGATGGTCCAGGCGCGCACTTCCTTCACGCCTGCGGTGAAGTAGGTCTGCAGACCCAGCAGCTTGAAGCCGGCGCGGATCAGGCGGTTCAGGCCTGGTTCGTCCTGGCCCATTTCCTGCAGGAACATGTCGCGGTCTTCGTCCGACATTTCGGACATTTCGGCTTCCATCTTGGCGCAGATCGCCACCACGGGAGCGCCTTGCGCTTCGGCGTAGGCCTTCAGGCTGTCGAGCAAGGGGTTGTTTTCAAAACCGTCGTCGCTCACGTTGCCGACGAACATCGCTGGCTTGGCGGTGATCAGGCAGAACTGCTTGAGCAGCGGCGCGTCTTCCTTGCTCACCTGCACGGTGCGTGCGGGCTTGCCTTGGTCGAGAGCGACCTGGATCGTGGTCAGCAGCGAAACCAGCTTGGCGGCTTCCTTGTCGTTACCGGAGCGGGCGGCCTTGGAGTGGCGGTGAATCGCCTTTTCCACGGTGGCCAGGTCGGCCAGGCACAGCTCGGTCTGGATGACTTCGATGTCCGAGATCGGATCGACGCGGTTCGCGACGTGGATCACGTTCGGGTCTTCGAAGCAGCGCACCACGTTGACGATGGCGTCGGTTTCGCGGATGTGGGCCAGGAACTGGTTGCCCAGGCCTTCGCCCTTGGACGCGCCCGCCACCAGACCGGCGATGTCGACGAATTCGACGATCGCGGGAACGATGCGCTCTGGCTCGACGATGGCCGACAGCTCAGTCAGGCGTGGATCCGGGACTTCCACGACGCCGGTATTCGGCTCGATCGTGCAGAAGGGATAGTTTTCGGCAGCGATGCCTGCCTTGGTCAGGGCGTTGAAAAG
>CALMCS010000026.1 GCA_937862875.1 uncultured Comamonadaceae bacterium | reverse complement strand
GTCTTCGTGCGCGCCTCGCTCCAGTCCGTCGCCGTCACGCTGCTGGAGGCCATCTTCCTGGTGGTGATCGTGGTGGTGCTGTTCCTGCAATCCTGGCGCGCGTCGATCATCCCGCTGATCGCCGTGCCGGTCTCGCTGGTCGGCACGTTCGCGGTGATGCACATGTTCGGCTTCTCGCTGAACACGCTGTCGCTGTTTGGCCTCGTGCTCTCCATCGGCATCGTGGTGGATGACGCCATCGTGGTGGTGGAGAACGTGGAGCGCCACATGGCGCTGGGCGAATCGCCCAAGGATGCGGCGCGCAAGGCGATGGATGAAGTGACTGGCCCGATCCTGGCCATCACCTCGGTGCTGGCAGCGGTCTTCATCCCCTCGGCGTTCCTGTCGGGGCTGCAGGGCGAGTTCTATCGCCAGTTCGCGCTAACCATCGCGTTCTCGACCATCCTGTCGGCGATCAACTCGCTTACGCTGTCGCCAGCGCTGGCCGCCATCCTGCTCAAGCCGCACCACGGCGCGGCCAAGCCCGATCGTCTCACGCGCATCATCGACGGCGTGTTCGGCGGCTTCTTCCGCCGCTTCAACCGCTTCTTCGACCGCGCCTCGAATTCCTACGTCGGGGGCGTGCGCCGCGCGGTGCGCGGCAGCGCCATCGTGCTGCTGCTCTACGTCGGCTTCCTGGGCCTGACCTGGCTGGGCTTCCACAAGGTGCCTGCGGGCTTCGTGCCCGCCCAGGACAAGTACTACCTCGTGGGCATCGCCCAGCTTCCGACCGGCGCCTCGCTGGATCGCACCGAGGCGGTCGTCAAGGAGATGACCAAGATCGCACTGGCTGAGCCGGGCGTCGAGAGCGTGGTGGCCTTCCCGGGCCTGTCGGTCAATGGACCGGTGAACCAGCCGAACACCGCGCTGATGTTCGCCATGCTCAAGCCCTTCGATGAGCGCAAGGACCCGTCGCTGTCGGCCTTCGCCATCCAGGGCAAGCTCATGGGCAAGTTCAGCCAGATCCCGGACGGCTTCGTTGGCATCTTCCCGCCGCCGCCGGTGCCGGGCCTGGGTTCGATGGGCGGCTTCAAGCTGCAGATCGAGGACCGGGCGGGCCTGGGTCCCGAGGCGCTTGCACAAGCACAGGGCCAGATCATGGGCAAGGCCATGCAGGCGCCCGAGCTGGCGAACATGCTCGCCAGCTTCCAGACCAATGCGCCGCAGTTGCAGGTGGACATCGACCGGGTGAAGGCCAAGTCGCAGGGCGTGTCGCTGACCGAGGTGTTCGACACCCTGCAGGTCAACCTTGGCTCGCTCTACGTCAACGACTTCAACCGCTTCGGTCGCACCTACCGGGTAATGGCCCAAGCCGATGCGCAGTTCCGCATGCAGGCTGAGGACATAGGCATGCTCAAGGTGCGCAATGCAGCGGGCGACATGATCCCGCTGAGCGCGTTCGCGACCATCGAGCGCAGTTCCGGCCCCGACCGGGTGATGCATTACAACGGCTTCCCCTCGGCGGACATCAGCGGCGGGCCAGCGCCGGGCTACTCATCCGGCCAGGCCACCGCCGCGATTGAGAAGATCGTGAGCGAATCGCTGCCTGACGGTATGACCTACGAATGGACGGACCTGACTTTCCAGGAAAAGCGAGTTGGCAATACTGCTATCTATATCTTCGCGCTGGCGGTGCTGCTCGCCTTCCTGTTCCTGGCGGCCCAGTACAACAGTTGGTCGCTGCCGTTCGCTGTGCTGCTGATTGCACCCATGGCGCTGCTCTCGGCGATCGCCGGCGTCTGGCTCTCTGGGGGGGACAACAACATCTTCACGCAGATCGGTTTCGTGGTGCTGATCGGCCTGGCCGCCAAGAACGCGATCCTGATCGTGGAGTTCGCCCGCGCGAAGGAAAGCGAAGGGGCCGATCCGCTGGCAGCCGTGCTCGAAGCCGCGCGCTTGCGGCTGCGCCCGATCCTGATGACGTCGTTCGCCTTCATCGCTGGCGTGGTGCCGCTGGTGCTGGCCAGCGGTGCGGGCGCCGAGATGCGCCACGCCATGGGCATCGCGGTGTTCGCCGGCATGCTGGGCGTGACGGTATTCGGCCTGGTGCTGACGCCGGTGTTCTACGTTGTGGTGCGCAAGCTGGCGCTGCGCCGCGAAGCGCGCCATGCCCGTGTCGGCATGACCGACCAGCACGCATGACGGCCAGGAGGACATACGACATGAAAACATCTTTCGCATTCACACGACCCGCCAGGACGCTGGCGCCGCTCGCCCTCGCGGCGGCGCTGGCTGGCTGCTCCATGGCACCGAAGTATGACCGGCCCGCAGCGCCGATCGACACGGCTTATCCCTTGGGCGCGGCCTATGTGGAACCGGCGGCCGCGACGCCCGACGACGCGATCACGGCCGAGATCGGCTGGCGGGACTTCTTCCGCGACCCGCTGCTGCAGCAGTTGATCGGCATTTCACTGGAGAACAACCGCGACATGCGCAAGGCCGCGCTCAACGTGGAGGCGGCTCAGGCGCTGTACCGTATCCAGCGTGCCGAGATGCTGCCGAACCTGGGCGTTTCCGCCCGCGGCGCGTCAGAGCGCGTACCGGCCGACCTCAGTACCACGGGGCAAAGCGACGTGCTCCGGCGCTACGACGTGGCCGGGGTGACGGCCGCCTGGGAGCTGGACCTGTGGGGCCGCATCCGCAGCCTCAGCGACCGGGCGCTGGCGTCCTACCTGGCCCTCGACGAGACCCGCATCGCCACGCAGATGAGCCTGGTGTCCGAGGTGGCCAGCGCCTACCTCACGCTGCGTGCCGACCAGGAACTGCTGCGCCTGACGAGCGACACCCTCGCCACGCAGAAGCGCTCCTACGGGCTGACCACCCAACTGGTGGAAGCGGGCAACTCCACGCAGCTCGACCTGCGCCGCGCAGAGATCGCGTTGCGCACCGCCGAGGCCAACCATGCCGCCTACACACGGCAGGCGGCCAAGGACCGCAACGCGCTGGTGCTGCTGTTGGGCCAGCCGCTGACGCCGGAGCTGTCCCGGCAGCTTGACGAGGCCATGGCGCTGCCGGACGACATCGTGCCGACCGGCCTGCCGAGCGGCCTGCCGTCCGAACTGCTCGCGCGCCGGCCGGACATCCGCGCCGCCGAGCAGATGCTGATCGGCGCCAACGCCAACATCGGCGCGGCGCGGGCCGCGTTCTTCCCGACGATCAGCCTTACGGGCTCGGCGGGCACGGCCAGCGCTTCGCTGGACGGCCTGTTCGATTCGGGCTCGCGGGCCTGGAGCTTCCTGCCGCAGATCACGCTGCCCATCTTCCGCGGCGGCGCGCTGCGCGCCAACCTGGACGTGGCGCACGTACAGAAGCGCATCGAGATCGCCAACTACGAGAAGTCCATCCAGGCGGCCTTCGCCGAGGTGGCCGACGGCCTGGCGGGCAAGCGCACGCTCGATGAGCAGATCCGCGCGGAGCAGCTCCTGGTGGCGGCCAGCCAGAAGGCCTACGAGCTGGCCGAGCAGCGCTTCCAGGAGGGCGTGGACGACAACCTCACTGTACTCGACGCGCAGCGCACGCATTACGGCACGCAGCAGACCCTGGTGCGCACGCGCCTGACGCGGCTGAACAACCTCATCCATCTGTACAAGGCGCTGGGCGGCGGCTGGACTGAGCACACGGTGCAATCGGGCGCCACGGCGCAGCAGTCCGCCCGGTCGCCGGGATGAGGGCCGGCGCGCAGCGGTGGCGTCCCCCATCGCTGCGCGCGGAGAGCTGGATGAGGATTGGTGAACTCGCGCGCTTGACCGGCACGCCCCCTGAGAACATCAGGTTCTACGAACGGGAGGGCCTGCTGCCCGCTCCCGAGCGGTCCCGCAACAACTACCGGCGCTATGGCCCGGCCCATGTCGAGCGGCTTTACCTGATTCGCAACTACCGCGCGTCGGGCATCGGCCTGGATGACATGCGCAACTTGCTGGGCTGGACGCATCGCGAGTCCCCGGAACCCGAGCTGCTGACGCAGGCTGTCCGGGACCATCTCGCCTATGTCGAGGAACGCATGGCGCAACTGACCCGGGTGAAAGAGCACCTGCTCGCATTGGAACGGCAGGCTGTTCCTTCTGCCGCTCGGGAGATTTGCGAGGAGCGACCAGGTTGCGGCGGTTCATGAGCATCGCATGGCCGAATCATGGTCGGATAACTGAACATATATTCATGCGTGTAATATTTCCGGCCAGACAAACGAACAAGAAAGACCGCCCATGACCGACCAGAGCATCACGCGCCGAAACATCGGCGTTCTCACCGCCGCGCAGGCGCTCGGTGGCGCCAGCGCGCCCATCGTGATGTCGCTGGGCGGGCTGGTCGGCCAGCAGCTTGCCAAGGACTCGGCCTGGATCACCTTGCCCGTGAGCCTGTTCGGCCTGGGTCTTGCCATCGGCACCTTGCCTGCGGCGTTCATCATGCGGCGCCATGGCCGCCGCAACGGATACGTGGTCGGGGTCGGCTTCGGCGTGGCCTCGGGCCTGATCGCCGCGCTGGGCATCATGCTGGCCTCGTTCTGGATCTTCTGCGCCGGCACCTTCCTGGCGGGCTTCTACGGCGCGTATGTGCAGAGCTACCGCTTCGCAGCCGCCGACACCGCCGAGGACGCGCT
>CALMCS010000025.1 GCA_937862875.1 uncultured Comamonadaceae bacterium | reverse complement strand
GATTTTTCGCAGGCCGTGCTGCAGCTGATGGACCGCAGCGGCATTGCCGATGGGGTGGTGAGCCAGAGCGAATTTGCCGCGCTGGCCACGGCGTTTGCCAACGCAGAAAAGCGGGTGGGGGCTGCATAGGCCCATTGCGGGCCATGCGGTGCACCCTCAACACCAAAAAGCGGCTCCGAGGAGCCGCTTTTTGTATCAATGCTATGTAAAAGATAGCAAACTTTTCTTATCTATAGCGCGGAGAGGGCGTTTTTTCTCAATGTGCGCCGCCTGCATCGGCGGCACCACCGCCACCTGCCGTTCTGGCGGGGCGCTTGGTCAGCCAGATCAGCGCGATCAGGCAGACGAACAAGGTCGCCGAGGCGTAAAAGATGTCGTTGGCCGCCATCGTGAACGCCTGCTGGTCAATCAAACGATTGATTTGCGAGAGCGCCTGTTCTTGCGATAGACCATTCGCTTTGAGCCCCTGCAAGGTGATGGCGAAGGTGCCTTGGCCCTGCACCAGTCCTTCGGTCAGATGCGCGTGGTGCATCGAGGCGCGGCTGTCCCACAACGTGGTGGCAATCGACGTTCCCATGGCACCTGCGGTGATCCGCACAAAGTTGCTCAAACCGGCGGCCGCAGGAATGCGGTCGGGCGTCAATCCAGCCAGCGTGATGGTGGTCAGCGGGATGAAGAAGAACGCCATGGCCGCGCCCTGAATCAACGTGGGAATCAGGATGTGCGTGAAGTCGGTTTCGGTATTGAAGTGCGAGCGCATCCACAGCACCACGGCGAACACGATGAACGCGCCGGTCGCCATCTTGCGCGGATCCCAGACGCTCACCTTGCGGCCCACGAGCGGGGTCAGAATGATCGCCAGAATACCGACCGGTGCGAGCGCCATGCCGGCACTGGTGGAGGTGTAGCCCATCCACTGCTGCAGCCACAGCGGCAGCAGCACGACGTTGCCGAAGAACAGGCCGTAGGCGATCGACAGGGCCACCGTTCCGGCCGCGAAATTGCGGCGCATGAAGAGCCGCAGTTCCACCACCGGGTGCTCATCGGTCAGCTCCCAGACGACGAAGACCGCAAAGCTCACCACCGCCAGCACCGCCAGGGTCACGATCTGACCGGAGGCGAACCAGTCCAGCTCCTTGCCCTTGTCGAGCATGAGCTGCAGCGAACCGACCCAGAGCACCAACAGGCCAAGGCCGATCGAGTCGATGGGGAGTTTCTGCGTGGCCGTTTCGCGCGAGCGGTAGATGCTCCACGTCAGGAACGCGGACAGCAAACCGACCGGCACGTTGATGTAGAAAATCCACGGCCAGGAGATGTTGTCCGTGATCCAGCCGCCGAGCAGCGGCCCGACCACCGGGGCCACCAGCGTGGTCATCCCCCAGAGCGAGAGCGCGATACCGGCCTTGTGCGGCGGATAACTCGACAGCAGCAGCGTCTGCGACAGCGGGATCATCGGGCCGGCCACGAGGCCTTGCAGTACCCGGAAGACCACCAGCATTTCCAGCGACGAGGCAAAGCCGCACAGCCAGGAGGTGAGCACGAACAGCAACACGCTCATGGTGAACAGACGCACGGCACCGAAGCGACGCGTCAGCCAGCCGGTGAGCGGCACCGAAATGGCGTTGGCCACACCGAAACTGGTGATGACCCAGGTGCCCTGGTTCGGGCTGACACCCACGTCGCCCGCGATGGCCGGAATGGCCACGTTGGCGATGGAGGAGTCCAGCACATTCATGAAGGTGGCCAGCGACAGCGCGAGCGTGCCGAGGGCCAGCTGTGCACCTTGCAGCGCCGGAGGGCGCGCAGGCATGGCAGGAGGTGGTGGAGGAGGGGCCGCGGTGGCCCCGGCTGAACCACCCATGTTCTCGGGCGCGTCAGGCGCCGAGCTTGGGTTGGTGGTGGCGGTCATGGGTCAGATGGGTTTCAAACAAGGGGTTGTCGAGCGGTTCTCTGACTCACTGGGCCGGCGCATCGCTGGCAACAGGTGCTGCCGGTGCCGCAGCCACTGCCGCCTGATCGTTGATCGACTTCACCGCCGTGGCGGACAGGGGGGGCAGGCTGGTCAGCGGCGCGAGGTTCTTGCCCGCGATGATCTGCGCAATGCGTGCCTCGGCTTCCGGCATGGCCGCGTCGTACAGCGATGTCTGCGCCACCGGTGTCTTGCGCTGATCGGTCGACAGCGACGAGCCGTTCTGGTCCTGGATATCGACCTTGACTTCCATCGACAGGCCCACGCGCAGCGGGTGTTGCTTCAGGTCTTCGGACGCGAGGCTGATGCGCACGGGAACGCGCTGCACGACCTTGATCCAGTTGCCGGTGGCGTTCTGTGCGGGCAGCAGCGAGAAGGCCGCGCCGGTTCCAGCGCCGAGGCCCACGATCGTGCCGTGGTAGATCACCTTGTCGCCGTAGACGTCGGCAATCAGCTCGGTCTTCTGGCCGATGCGCAGGTCGGCCAACTGGCTTTCCTTGAAGTTGGCATCCACCCAGAGGTTGTTCAGATCGACCACGGTCATCATCGGCGAGCCGGCGGCCACGCGCTGACCGAGTTGCACGCCGCGCTTGGCGACATAGCCCTGCACGGGCGAGATCAAACGGGTGCGCTCCAGCGACAGATACGCCTCGCGCACCTTGGCGGCTGCGGCCAGCACCAGAGGGTAGTCGGTGGCCGATCCGCCCTTGGTGGTGGCTTCGGCGGCATCCAGTTGCGCGCGCGCCGCACGCACGGCGGCCTGTGCGGCGACGGCGGCATTCTGCGCTGCGGTGGCCTGCGATTGCGTGTGCTTGAACTCTTCCTGACCGACCGCGCCGGTGGCCAGCAGCGGACGGCGGCGATCGACGTCTTCCTTGGCACGCGAGGCCTCGGCTTGCAGACGCGACAGATCGGCTTCGCGCGAGGCGACCTGGGCAATCAGCGGTGCGTTGTTGGCATACAGCGTACGGGTCTGGCGCACGGTCTGGGCGAGTTGCGATTCGGCCTGCGACAGGGCGACCAGCGCATCGGCTGCGTCCAGTTGCACCAGCAGTTGGCCGGGGCGCACGAAGTCGGTGTCATCCGCGCCGATGCTGGTGACGGTGCCACCCACCTGCGGGGTGATCTGCACGACGTTGCCGCCCACGTAGGCGTTGTCGGTGTTCTGGAAGTTGCGCGCCACCATCCAGTGCCAGCCGCCCCAGGCGATGGCGCCGATGACGACGGCGGCGGCAATGGCGGTCAGGCCCTTGCGGCGGCCTTGCGGGTTGCCCGCTGTCTTGGCGGGGGCTGGGGATGCGGGTGCGGCGGTTGCGGGAGTGGAGGGCTTGGTGGTATCGGTCATGTTTACGGCGCTCTGTTATTTGTCAAACTGGTTTTGCGGCCTGGGGTAAGTGGCGCAGGCAGATCGATGCATCGTCTGTCTGCGGCGCTCGCCTGGGAAAGATGCGAAGGTTGGGTAGTGGCTTTCTGTACAGAATTTCCGGGGCTCAATCAGCGCGCTTGCTGATCTGAACGTTGGCGGTGTCGTCCTGCCAACCTCCGCCGAGCGCGGCCATCAGCGCAATGCGCGTGTCCAGCTCGCGGGCGCGCAGGTCCACGGCGAGGCGGCGCTGCGTGATCACCTGGGTCTCGGTGTTCAGCACCACGATCTGATTGGCAAGGCCGGCCCTGTAACGCTGCACGGCAAACTCGTAGGCGCGTTCGGCCTTCGACAGCGACTCGGTCTGCAGGCGTCGCTGGCGTTCCAGCGATTGCACGGAGGCGATCGCATCGCCCGCCGATTTCACGGCATCCAGCACCACGCCGTTGTACTGGGCGATGGCGGTGTCCAGATCGGCTTGCTTGCCACGCAATTGAGCGCGCAGGCGCTCGCCTTCAAAGATCGGCAGACGCAGCGCGGGCGACACGCCGAACTGGCGTGAACTGCCCTTCAGCAGGTTGTCGAGACCCAGCGAGCTCAGGCCGACAAAGGCGGTCAGATTGATGTCGGGATAGAAGTCCGCACGTGCGCTGTCGATGCCGCGGGTGGCGGCCTCGACACGCCAGCGCGCGGCGACTACGACGGGACGGCGGCCCAGCAGGTCGACGCCCAGAACGGCGGGCACTTGTTCGACCTGCAGGGTGGTCAATCGCGGTGTCAGGTCGCGCTGCGCATCGGGCGCTTCGGCGCTCAAGACGGCGATGGTGCGGCGTGCCAGCGTGATCTGCTCGCTGAGCATTTCAATCTGCGTACCGGCATCGGGCAGACCGGCTTCGGCCTGGGTCAACTCGACCTGGCTGTCCAGTCCCTGGCGCGTGCGCTGCTGGCTCAGGTCGAGCAGCGATTGGCGCTGCACCATCGTGCGCTCGGCCACCTCGCGCTGCGCGAGCAGGCGGGCCAGCGCCACGTAGCTGCGCGCCACTTTTTCGGCGATCTGGTTGGCCGCGGCGGCACTGTCGGCCTTGGCGGCACGCGCCTGACCGAGGGCCGATTCCAACTCGGCAGCGTAGCGGCCAAAGAAGTCCGGACGCCACGACAGACCGGCCTGCAGGTCGGCGCTGTTATAGGTGTTGCCGGCCAGCGGTGGGGGAAACATGCCGTTGGCCGAATAGTGCTCGCGCGTGGCGGAGGCGCTGACGGATCCGTGCACATCGGTCGCGGTGCTGGTGGCTTGCGCCAGCGCTGCGGCCTTGTCGAATCGCGCATGGCTCACGGCCACGCTGGGATTGCCTTCGACGGCCTTGTCGATCAGCGCATTGAGTTGCGGATCGCCCAGCTGCTTCCACCATTCGGCGGCGACCAGCGTTTCCGCGGAAGACGATGAGCCGTTGGCGTTGAGACCTACGTCCTGAGCGCCCAGTTGTTTGTACGCGGGGTGATCGGGACCCTGCGATGCGCAGCCGGCCAAGGCCAGTGCGGCGCTCAACGTCAGAATCGCGGTCAGTGGATGGAGCGCACGCTGTGCGCCTTGAGAAGTGATTGGCATGTGAGGTGCCTGTAGGTAGAGCGAAAAAAAGAAAAAGAGGGTGCTGCGGCGGCGCTATTCGGCCGCGGGCTTGGCGGCAGCAGCCGTGATGGGGGCTTTGGCGCGTTCGAGTGCACAGTCCGCACGCAACCCATCGCCGTTGAGCAGCATGCGTTTGAGCATGCTGATCAGGGACTCACACTCGGCGTGAGTGAAGCCTGCAAGATGATTGTTGAGAACGTGTGACAACACCTTGGGCACTTGCGCCGCAATGTGCCGGCCTTCATCGGTCAACACCAGGTGCACGACGCGCCGGTCGGCCGTCGAACGCTCGCGGCGCAGCAGACCCTTGGCCTCGATGCGATCCAGCGCACGCGTGACGGAGGCGGGGTCCATGCCGAGGTCTTTCGCCAGGGCCGCATTGGTGGCGTCACTGCACAGGAGCAGCTTGTACAGCGGCAACCACTGCACATAGGTGAGCCCGTGTTCGACCAGCTGCGCATCCGCCTGCTGCAGGATGGAGCCGAGCACCCGGCGCATCAGGAAGCCGGCACTCTCCATGGGCGTGTAGCTGCCCGGTTGATAGAAGAATGTGCTTTCGTCGTCCGGGATTACTACTGGGCTGTCGCTGGGTATCATAAGCTTGTCTTGGCAATAGTTGTCATGTCAATTATTCCGGCCGCGATTATTGCACGTAGCGAATCCAGCCGCTCAACACTGACAGCAGGATGGTTTTTGGGGGGAAGGGCGAAGCGCCCGGCGCGGGATTTCGGCGAGCGAAACCAGCGAGTGGCCCGTTGACGGAGGGCCGGCCGGAGGGGAGAAAAGCAGGAAGGACCGTGAACGGTCCTCCCAATGCAATCAAT
>CALMCS010000024.1 GCA_937862875.1 uncultured Comamonadaceae bacterium | reverse complement strand
CGAGACTGAAATGACGCGGGAGGTACGCAAACATCGACTTCTATCGATCTTTATTTATCCGTGCGCCCGATCAACCGGGGTTTTGCAGACCATCCTTAGACGGCTTGAAGCAGTAGTTTGATGGATGAAGGACGCGATCTTCCACGGAATCGTTCTGAATGAATATGGAGTGTTCAAATACAGACTCCACACACATTGCATGCATCAATAGGTATCCCCAGTGCATAAACTTTTGGCTGCATCTCTCACCTCGAGAGAACCACAGCAGCATAGCCAAGCGATTTCTTGAACCCAACCAAGAAGCGGGCAAACAAGCACAAATGCACCCCCACCGAAGCGAAAGGCACGAGCAACGCGAAGTGCCGAACACACCTCCCCAGAACTGACTCACGGCGGCTGTTTGAACAGAGCGCCGAAGGCGCGGCGTGAGTTCCGCCGTGGGTATTCCAAGCGCGTTTTTGATTCCTTTTTGCGCGCAAGCAAAAAGGGATTTCGCTGTCGGGCGAACTCCCGACACCGGCCCTCAAAGCCACAACAAAAGCCAAAAAATCCCACAGACGCAATGCGTAGTTGTGAAGAAGAACGACAGCCCGAACCACCTCGGTCTACCGCCGCGAACCACCATTCCGCCCACAGAGAACAACCCTATCAACCATAAGACATGGGTTGAAGCAAGAGATGAGCCTCCCTCCCAGTAGAGCGGTTCAAGTCAGGATTCCCCATCCGAACAGACTTGCCAAGTCATGGGCCGAGGGATTAATATATGTGTTTTTATACAGTGTTTTGAGCAGCCTGCAGCCAAGTGAGCAGCCATTGGGCGATTCAATCCATGCAGCATTCAAAACATCAAACACAAGAGCCACCCCATGACAGCAGCCAACCTTGCGTTCCGCAGCGGCGCAGCGGGAATCC
The DNA here is from genome assembly GCA_937862875.1 of uncultured Comamonadaceae bacterium. Lineage (GTDB taxonomy): Bacteria > Pseudomonadota > Gammaproteobacteria > Burkholderiales > Burkholderiaceae_C > Diaphorobacter_A. The sequence goes on along the minus strand of CALMCS010000024.1, from coordinate 8,948 downwards.
AGCCGTTTACCGGTATGGAGCCCGCACATCTGTCGCGTCTGGGTGTCTGGCGCGGAGACGACTGGCAGCCGGGTGGCGGAGCGGCGACCCAAGTGCAGGCGTCAGGTCATGCCGCCTTGGACCTGCAATTGCCCGGGGGAGGCTGGCCGGTGGGAGCGATGTCGGAGATTTTGTTGCCGCAGCATGCCCATCCGGAATGGAGCCTGGTGGCCTCGGCATTGGCTGCGGTGCTGAAAAAAGAACAATCAGCGCAGCATGCGGTGCTGGTGGCTCCGCCGCTGCAAGTCTTTACGCCCGCGCTGCAGATGTCGGGAGTGGCGGCGGCGCAATTGTGCTGTGTGCACCCCGAAAGCTCTGCGTTGGCGTTTTCCTCTCGCCGCCGCGCGACAGGCACGACGAGCGATGCCGCCAGTATCTGGGTGAGCGAGCAGGCGCTGCGGTGCCGCGATGTGGGTGCCGTGCTGGCGTGGTTGCCGCAGTCGCAACCACCTGCGCTGCGGCGGTTGCAGTTGTTGGCGGCGCAGCAGCGCAAGCTGTTGTGGGTGTTTCGGCCGGAGCCGGTGAGGGCGCAGGCGTCGCCCGCGCCACTGCGTCTGTGGATTGAACCTCTGGAAAGCTGCCTGCGCGTGCATGTGATCAAGCGGCGTGGCCCGCCATTGCAGCAACCGGTGGATTTGCCCTTGCTGCACGGGCAGTTGCTGGCCGAGCTCAGTGCGCAGAAGCGGCGCAAGGCACAAATGCACCTGGATGCCAAGGCGCAGTTGGCCGCGCGGCCACATTCGAGTCCAAGCTCCAGCCCGAGTTCAAGCCCAGGTCCAAGCGATTTACAGGAGGCGCGCCATGCATTGGCTGGCCTGGCGTTTGCCACTCACCGCTGAGATCGGTGCGACTCCTTCGTCGGCTTCAACCACAGCTGTCGCTGCGGCAAACAGCGCGGCGCTGCGTGCCGCATTGGGTTGGTGGGCGCTGCGCTTCACCCCCAATGTGGCGGTGCTCGACGAGGCCTTGCTGCTGGATGTGGAAAGCGCCGAACGGCTGTGGGGCGGGCGAGCCGCACTGCGAAAACTGCTGCTCGAACATGCGCCAGAGCATTTGTCTGCAACCCTTATTGGAGTGAATCAGGATCAGACCGAAGAGTCGGCGGAGCCCCCACCACACGCGAATCCGCGCCACTTCTGGGCCGAGGGCGACACCGCCTTGCAGGCACTGGCCTTGCTGCGTCTCAAGCAGGCGGGGCGCAGCAGGCCCGGGCAGGTGCCCCAGGATTTGCCCACGTTCACCGTGACCGCCTTGCATCCGCATCTGGAGGCCTTGAACAATCTGGGATGCGGCACCCTTGGGGCCGTGCGGGCCTTGCCGCGTGCGGGGGTGGCGCGGCGTCTGGGGGCGGAATGCTTGCTGGCGCTCGATCAGCTGTGGGGCGAGCGGGCCTTGCCGCTGCAGTGGATCCAGTTGCCGGAGCATTTCGACCTGGATCTGGAGCTGCTCTATATCGCCAGCACATCGGCCGATTTGATGCATGCGGCCGAGCATCTGCTCACAGCCCTGCAAAGCTGGTTGCGTGCGCGGCATCGCGGGGTGCTGGGGCTGCAGATTCGGTGGCAGCATGATCTGCGCCGCTTGGACGGGGTCGAGCTGCCGCCCTGGGGCGAGTTGGAATTGCGGACCGCGCAGCCGCTGCAAGAGCTCACGCACCTGCGGCGTTTGCTGTCGGAACAACTCGCGCACCATCAACTTGCAGCGCCTGCCAACCGGCTGGCCATGCGCACGCTGGAAACCGCGGTGCTCGCGCAAGGCAATGCCAGCCTGTTGTCTCAACCTGCCGATGAGCGCGGCGCGGAGCCGTGGCACCAGTTTGTCGAGCGCGTCTCGGCGCGACTCGGTGAGCAATGTCTGCGCGTGCCGCTGCGCCAGGCCGATCACCGTCCGGAGCACATGCAAAGCTGGCACAGCGTTGCCAGCTTGATGGTGGTGGGCAGCAAAGGGTCGGCGCACAAAAAACCGGCCCAGCGGCAAGATGCCGCCTTGCCCGCCGATCCGCGCGCCGCGCTGTGGCCGGCGTGGTTGTTGAACGCTCCGCAGCTGCTCACCTTGCATCAGCAGCGTCCGTGGTTGCAAGGCCAGCGCTTGCATCTCAAGGCCGGGCCGGAGCGATTTGAAAGTGGTTGGTGGGAGGCGGCCAATGACGAGGTGATCGAGCAGAAAAAGAAACCGCACGCGGCCCCGGGCGAGATGAAGCGCGACTATTTTGTGGCGCACAACGCGGCCGCAGGCTGGGTCTGGGTGTTTCGCGACAACGGCACCGGCGCTTGGTATCTGCACGGATTTTATGGATGAGCACAGGCCCGCGCCATGAGTACATCATCCACTTCTCTCACCTCCCGCGCCGAGGACGTGCTGCCCGATTATGCCGAGCTGCATTGCCTGAGCAATTTCAGTTTTCAGCGCGGCGTATCGCATCCCGCCGAGCTGGTCGAGCGTGCAGAAAAACTCGGCTACACGGCACTGGCGATCACCGATGAATGCTCGGTGGCGGGCGTGGTGCGCGCCCATCTGGCTGTGCGCAATCTGAGCGAGGAGAGAAAAGCCAAAGGCCTCGAAGCCTTCCAGCTCAAGCTGCTGTTGGGCAGCGAGTTCCGCTGGGGCGATCTGTGCATCGTGGCGATTGCGCGCGATCTGAATGGCTGGGGCGATCTGTGCGAGTTCATCACCGAGGCGCGCGGCGGTGCCGTCAAGGGCAGTTACTTGCTGACGGCCAAGGCGTCATGGCATTGGCTGCACGGCTGCGAACTGCTGATTGCGCCTGAGCGCGCGGCCTTCATGTGTGCGGGCGAGGACGCGTCGGCGCTGGTCCATGCGCTTGAAAAGGCGCGCGCCATGCTGGGCTGCAGCTTCGCGCTCGCAGTGGAGCTCGACCGAACCTCGGGCGACAGTCTGTGGCTGCAGATTCTGCAGACGGCATCGAGCCAACTGGGTCTTCCTTTGGTAGCCGCCGGCGGCGTGTTGATGCACGAGCGCCCGCGCAAGCCGTTGCACGATGTGATCACCGCGATTGGTCTCGGCTGCACCGTGGCCGAATGCGGTTATGCCTTGCTTCCCAATGCCCAGCGCCGTCTGCGCACCCGCGCCCAGCTGGCGGGCATCTACCCGCCGCAGTTGCTGGACAACACGCTGGCGATCGCTCAGCGCTGCACCTTCCGGCTCGACGAGATCCGTTACCGCTATCCGCTGGAAACCGTTCTGCCCGGCAAGACGGCGCAGCAAACGCTGGAGCTGCTGACCTGGGACGGCGCACGCCAGAAGTATCCGGACGGCGTGCCCGAACACATCGAGCAGCAGATTCGCAAAGAGCTGGATCTGATCTCCGACCTCGGCTACGAGATGTATTTTCTGACCGTGCACGACCTGGTCTGCCATGCGCGCCGCCTGGGGATTCTGTGCCAGGGGCGGGGCTCGGCCGCCAACTCGGTCGTCTGCTTTTTTCTGGGAATCACGGCGGTCACGCCGGAGACCGGGAATCTGTTGTTCGAGCGCTTCATCAGCAAGGAGCGCAAGGAGCCGCCGGATATCGACGTGGACTTCGAGCATGAGCGGCGCGAGGAAATCATCCAGTACATTTACCGGAAGTACGGCCACGACCGCGCCGCGATCACCGCCGTGGTTATCACTTATCGCCTGCGCAGCGCCTTGCGCGATGTGGGCAAGGCGCTGGGCGTCGCCCCCGCGTTGGTCGACGCGTTCGCCAAGGACCATTACTGGTTCGATGACGCCATGGCCGAAGAGCGCCTGCAGGATTTGGCACGCGATGTCGGCGAATCGATCAGCGCACACACCGCGCATTGGTGGTTGAAGCTGGCCGGGCAGCTCCACAAGTTTCCGCGCCATCTGAGTCAGCATGTGGGCGGCTTTGTGCTCACGCATGGCAAGCTCACGCGCCTGGTTCCGGTGGAGCCCGCGAGCATGGAAAAGCGCTCGATCATCCAGTGGGACAAGGACGATCTGGATGCCATGAACCTGCTCAAGGTCGACGTGCTGGCGCTCGGCATGTTGACGGCCTTGCGCCGCGGCCTCGATATGCGCGAGCGCTTGCGGGGCCCGTTCTGGGAGCTGCGCGATATTCCGCAGCACGACCCGCTCACCTACGACATGATCTGCGCCGCCGATACGGTGGGCACCTTCCAGATCGAAAGCCGCGCGCAGATGAGCATGCTGCCGCGCCTGCAACCGCGTGTGTTCTACGACCTGGTGGTCGAGGTCGCCATTGTCCGGCCCGGCCCGATTCAGGGCGGCATGGTGCATCCCTATCTCAAAGCCCGCGAGCGCGAGCGCAAGGGCTTGGCACTCGAGCTCGAAAGTCCAAAGCTCGAAAAGGCCCTTCGGCGCACGCTGGGGATTCCGATCTTTCAGGAGCAGGTCATGCAGATCGCTATGGATGCCGCGGGCTTTACGGCCAGCGAGGCCGATGCGCTGCGCCGCTCCATGGCCGCGTGGAAACGCACGGGCGGCGTGCACCACTTCAAGGACCGCGTCATCGAGGGCATGGTGAGCAATGGCTACCGACGCGAGTTCGCAGAAAGCATTTTTCAGCAGATGCTGGGTTTCGGCGAATACGGTTTCCCCGAAAGCCACGCCTACAGTTTTGCGCTGTTGGCCTATGCCAGCGCCTGGCTCAAGCGACACGAGCCGGCGTGTTTTCTGGCGTCCTTGCTCAACTCGCAGCCCATGGGTTTTTACACGCCATCGCAACTGGTACAGGACGCGCGCCGCCATGGCGTGCAGGTGTTGCCGGTGGATGTGACGAAGAGCGATTGGCTCAGCACGCTGGAAGCCCCGATGTACGCGATTCGCGGCGTGGAGCATCCCCAGCCCGCGGTGCGTCTGGGCCTGAACTTCGTGGCGCACCTCGAGAGCACCGCCGCCGAGCGCCTGCTCAAGGCCCGCGAACAGGCCCCGTTCACCAGCACCGAAGACCTGGCACTGCGCACCCAAATGGACCGCGGCAACCTCAAGGCCTTGGCCGCGGCCGATGCGCTCACCGCCTTGTCCGGCCACCGCCGCCAGCAAATGTGGGACGCCACGGCCCCGTTGCGCGCACCGCCATTGCTCGATGCCGTCCCCATCCACGAAGGCGCACTCGAATTGCCGGAAGCGCCCGAGGGCGAACGCATCCTGTTCGACTACGCCGCCACCGGCCTGACCTTGCGCAGACACCCCATGGCCTTATTACGCGAGCGACTCGACCGCTGGCGCATTCTGACCGCGCAGCAACTGCAGGAAATCCCCGACGGCCGCACGGTCCGCGCCGCCGGCATCGTCACCGTGCGCCAACGCCCGGGTACCGCCAAGGGCACGATGTTCGTCTCGCTGGAGGATGAAACCGGCACCGTCAACGTGGTGGTCTGGCCTTCGATGGTGGAAGAGTGGCGCATCCCGTTGCTGCGCTCACGCCTGCTGGCGGTGCAGGGCGTCTGGCAATGCAGCAAAAACAGCGATGACATGCAGCCGCATGTCACACGCCATCTGGTGCTCAAGCGGGTCAGAGACCTGACGCCGCTGCTGGGGCGCTTGGGCTCCGTGCTGGGTGGCAGCAGAGACTTTCATTGAGCAGCAGGCGTTGCCCGTTAGCGCTTATTTCTTCCCCAATGCGGAAAGATCGGATTCGGTATCCATGTTCCAGAGCGCAGTAGAGAGTGTGTTGCTTTTGTTTGCGCCTAGTACGGGTAGAGCGAGTTCGGAGAACTTGTCGTTGAGTTCGGTATCCGAGAGCGGCATGTCTGGATCGCCCTTGCGCGTGGGCTGCAGCATCGAAAACTCTTTGCCATCCTTCGTCCGAATGGTGACCTGCGCGGCCCGCTGTCCGGGAAATTGCGCATCCAGCGACGGCTCCACCTGCAACTCGATCCGCTGCATCAGCGCCCGAATGGCGGGCGACTGCAAGCGCTCGGCATCAAACGCGGCGAGGCGCACGCTGCCGTGGAGCAACGCCGTCGACACCACAAACGGAATGCTGAACCGAGCCTCCGGCGCCGTCACGGGCTGGGGATTGCCTGCGACGGCGATGGCGGGTGCGTAGGTCGCAACGACGATGCGTTCGATGTCTTCGGCTGCAATGCCATGGCGAGTCTGCAACTCCAGCGCACCGTCGATCGGCGCAAAGGTATGTCCGCAGCACGCATGGTTCTTGAACGTCATCGAGTTGATGTTGAAGCGCGCGCCCAGATCATCAAACGCCAGGCTCCAGTCCGGTCCGTCGCTCATCGCCCGGCCGAGGCCCACTTCGCCTTCAAACACATCGAGTGAACTGATCACGCCTTGCTGCGCCAACATGGCCGCCGTCACGCCGGCTTCTGCGGCGCGGCCCGAGTGCAGGGGCTTGGCGAGCGAGTCCATCTTGAAGGCCTGCTGCAGACCCGCGGCGAAGGTGGCCGACAGGCAGAGTGCGTTCGCCGTCTGTTCGGCATTCAGCTTCAACAGATACGCGGCGGCGGTCGTCGCGCCAAAGGTGCCGACGGTGCCGGTGTTGTGCCAATGTTGGTAATGCGCGCGGCCCATGACCTGGCCGATGCGGGTGGAGGTTTCATAACCGGCGATGGCCGCTTTCAAGAATTCCAGACCGCTGACATCGAGCGCCTGACCGACGGCCATGGCCGCCGAGAAGGTGGGGGCACCGGGGTGATAGATCGCCTCGCGATAGATGTCGTCGACCTCGGCGGTGTGCGACGCCGTGCCGTTGATGAGTGCCGCCGCGCGCGTGGCAGCCCGTCTGCCCAGCGGCAGTCGTGCCTTGCCCTGGTCGAGCTCCAGCGCCAGGGCGTTTTCGACCATGGGGGTAGGGGCCATGGGGTAGCCCGCGAGGAGCGCCCCATACCAATCGACCAGCGCGCGCTTGGCGTGGTGGATGACCTCGGCGCTGGGTGTTGCGGTATGGAATTCGGCCGTGAACCGGCCCAGCTTTTCGCTCACGAACATGGTGCTCGATCTCCTGAAGTTGCGAGAAATTTTCTCTTGGAACCATCGAATGGCATGTGTGCATCATCGGAGGAAATCTCTCACGGTGGGAAGACGAGATCTCATTTAGATATTCCTTTTGGTTATTTCCAGAGGCAAAACCGGAACAACTGAAGCCGCCGCCCGCATTGCATGATTGCCCCATCGATCAACGCATTGGGCTTTTTTTCATGGACTTCACTCTCTCTCCAGAACATCAAGAATTTGCAGACAGTGTTGCGCGCTTTGCCAGAGACAAGCTGGCGCCCGGCGCGCTGGAGCGTGCGCATTCTCCGCATTACCCGTGGGAAACGGCCAAGCTGTTGTCCGAACAGGGCCTGCTCGGCATCACCTTCCCCGAGGAAGACGGCGGCCAGGGCGGAACGCTGATGCACGCGGTGCTGGCGATTCAGCAAGTGGCGCTGGCCTGTCCGAAGAGTGCCGACATCGTTCAGGCCGGCAATTTCGGCCCGATCCGGACCTTTGTCGAATACGCGACGCCGGAACAGAAAGAGCGCTTTCTGCCCGATCTGCTGGCAGGAAAAAAGCTCATCTCTCTGGGCATGACCGAGCCGGATGCCGGTTCGGCCGTGACCGAGCTGAAGACCAGTGCCACGCAGGACGGTGACGACTACCTCATCAACGGCAGCAAGGTGTTCTCCACACACAGCCCCGAGGCCGAGCTGTTCCTGATCTATGTGCGCTTCGGTCCGGGCGTGGGCGGAATCGGTTCTGTCCTGATCGAAAAGGGCACGCCAGGTTTTGTGGTCGGTCAGCCGTCCAACTTCATGAACGGCGAGCAATGGTCGCAGCTGTACTTCGAGAATTGCCGCATTCCGAAAGAGAACGTCTTGCTGGGTGCGGGCGGTTTCAAGAAGCAGATTTCCGGCTTCAACGTGGAGCGCCTTGGCAATTCGTCGCGCGCTCTGGCGCTGGGTCGCTACGCCTTCAATGCGGCGCGCGAGCATGCCTTGATCCGCAAGCAGTTCGGTCGCGAGCTGTGCGAGTTCCAAGGTCTGCAGTGGAAGTTCGCCGAGATGTGGATGAAGCTCGAACAGGCACAGTTGCTGCTGTACAAGGCGGCGCTTGAGGGCGAGCACGGTCTGCCGAGCGCGCAAAGCACGGCCATGGCCAAGCTGGCTTGCAACATGGCGGGATGGGATGTGTCCAACGACGCCCTGCAGGTCATGGGGGGCCTCGGCTTCAGCCAGGAATCGCTGGTCGAGTACTGCGTGCGCCGCACCCGCGGCTGGATGATCGCCGGTGGCTCCATCGAGATCTTGAAGAACCGCATTGCCGAGGGCGTGTTCGATCGCACCTTCTCGCAGCGCGCCCCCAAGGCCGCCTGACCCATCTTGAATCCGCGCGCAGCGGGCCGATCAAGCGATCGCTGATCGCTGATCGCTGGCCGCCGCGCGTGGTTCGCAGACCGAATTCCAAGGAGACAAGAACATGAATCGCCGAATTGCCCATTTCGCGCTGGCCGCGCTTTGTGTCACCCCATTCAGCGCTGCGCAAGCCGCAGGCCCCGACAACTACCCATCGCGTCCCGTCAAAATCATCGTTGGCTTCCAGGCCGGCGGACCGACCGACGTGACGGCACGCCTCGTGGCCCGCGCGCTGCAGGACGAGCTCAAGGGCGCGTTCATTGTGGAAAACAAGCCCGGTGCGACCAGCAATATCGCCTCGGAAATGGTGGCCTCGGCCCATCCCGATGGCTACACCCTGTTGGTGGCCGCGTCGCCGCTGACCATGAACAAGTATGTCTACCCGCAGCAGCGATTCGACCCACTCAAGAGCTTCGAGCCGATCTCCAAGATCTCGTCGGCTCCGGGCGTGCTGGCCGTCAGTCCCAAACTGCCGGTGAAGACCTACCAGGAGTTCGAGGCGCTGGCCAAGAAGAAAGCCGACGGTCTGTCCTACGGCAGCACCGGCAAGGGCGGCACGCAGCACATGGCGAT
>CALMCS010000023.1 GCA_937862875.1 uncultured Comamonadaceae bacterium | reverse complement strand
TCAAACCACCCGCCCAAACCACCACAAAGAAAGCCCCCCAGAAACCACCATCAACAAAGCCCCGGCCAAAGCCAAAAGAGCAGAAACCTCAGTTTCCTTCTTCTCCACAGTCAACCGAGAACTAAGCGTCTCATAAGCCTTCAAAAGATCCTCAGCAGAAGCCGCATGAAAGTATTCGGCATTGGTCCGCAAAGCGACGGCTTTGAGCGTCTCCTCATCCAACCGAACCCGCATAGACCAGCCTTCAAACTCGATCACCTTCCCCTCAACGGTCCCCACCCCCACGGTGTACACCCGCACGCCACGGTCAGCAGCCCACTGCGCCGCCTGCATGGGATCGACCCCCGTAGTGCGCTGACCATCGGTCAGCATGATGATCGCAGCCGAGGTGTAGGAGCCCGCGGGAACCGGCGCAGGCGGAGGATTCAACCCGCCGCCACCCTGCGAATCAGAAGGAAGCAACGTGACGTCATCGATCGACCGAGCGAGCTGGCCTTGGCGGCCCGCCAATGCCGCCAGATCGATTCCGGTGCCGGGGAAGATGGTCGCCAGCGACATCAAGATGCCATTGCCCGTGGCGGTACCGCGCTGCAGCTGAAACGCGTCGATCGCGGTCAGCAGGTCTTCGCGATTTTGGGTGGGTAACTGGGCAATCTGGGCGCTGCCGGCAAAGGCCACTATGCCCACGCTCACATGGCGCGGAAGTGCTTTGACAAAGGCCTTTGCCGCGTTCTGCGCAGCGGTCAGTCGATCGGGTTCGACGTCGGTGGCACGCATGCTTCCAGACACGTCCATCGCCAGCACAATGGTCTGCTTTTGCGACGGCAGTTGGATCACGGCCAGCGGCCTCGCGGCAGCGACTAGCAACAAGGCAATGCCGATCAAAAAAATGAGAGGCGGAAGATGCCTGCGCCAGCGCTGCGATGCGCCCATCGCAGCGCGGACCAAGCCGAGGCTTGGGTAATTCACGGCCACGGATTTTCTGCGGCGCAGCACCAGCACGTAGACCAGTATCAACACCGGAATCGCGAGCAGCAGCCAGAGAAAAGTGGGCCAGAGAAACACCATCGAACTAACTCCTTGCGTGGTTCACGTGTTGTGGGGAGGCGGTGGTGATGCCCGCCTGGTGTTTGCTGCGCACACCGCGCAGTGACATGAAGCGCATCATCGAATCGAGCAGGTCGTCGCCGGTGGCCAGCTCCAGCGTGTCGGCACCCGCGCGGGCCAGGTTCTCGCGCAGCTGGGCTTCGCGCTCGGCTGCCAAACGTGCGTAGCGGCGGCGAAAGTTTTGGTTGCGGGTGTCGACATGCAATTGCTCGCCGGTTTCCGGGTCGCGCATGAGGATCAAACCGATGTTGGGCAGCTCCAGTTCCAACGGGTCTAGAAGGCGCACTGCCACCACGTCGTGGCGCTGCGCCAGTTGTGCGAGCGGGCGTTCCCAGCCTGGGGCGCTCATGAAGTCGGAGACCACAAAGACCGCGGAGCGACGGCGCAGCGAGTTCTGGGCGCTGTTGAGCAGCAGATGCAGCTGCGTTGCGCCTGCGGGCTCGGCAGCGTTCGCTTTCGTTGGGGGTTGCAGCAGGTGCATGAGTTGCAGGACATGGGCGCGGCCGGATCTGGCGGGCAGTACCCGGTCGCGTTCGGACTGCCCATGCATGACGGCTCCCACGCGATTGCCGTGTCGCGTGAGCAGCCGCGCCAGCACCGCGACGAAGCCGGTGAGTTGGTCGCGCTTGGTTTTTCCGGGGGGACCGAAGTCGACCGACGGGCTCAGGTCCAGCAAGAACCAGGCGGTCATTTCGCGGTCTTCGGTGAATACGCGGACATGGGGTGTCCCTACGCGTGCGGTGACGTTCCAGTCGATGTGGCGCACGTCGTCGTGCAGTTGGTACTCGCGCAGGTCGGCGAGATCGATGCCGGTGCCGCGCAGCAGGGTTCGGTAGTCTCCTTGCAGCAAACCATCGAGCCGCTTGATCACGCGCCACTCCAGTTGCTGCAGCAGGCGTTCTGCGGGCAACGACGAGGGTTGGCGAGTGGCGGCGTTGGTGTCAGGCACGTCGGGCCTCGCGTGCCGTGATGTCAGCGGACTGTGCGGGAGCGGGCAGGCGAATCAGAATCTGGCTGATCAGCGTGTCCACATTCTTGCCATCGGCCAGCGCTTCGTATGACAAGGTGATGCGATGGCGCAGCACGTCGTGTGCGAGGTCCTTCAGATCGTCGAATAACACGTAGTTGCGGCCGCGCATCAGGGCGAGCGCCTGCGCACCTTCGGCCAGTGCAATGGTGGCGCGGGGGCTGGCTCCGCAGGCAAACGCGTCGGTCAAATCCTTGAGGCCGTAGTTCGCCGGGTTGCGTGTCGCGGCCACCAGGCGGACGGCGTATTGGAGCAGGGACGGGTCGACATAGACCGTGCGCACTGCGGCCTGCAATTGCGCAAGTTGTTCGGTGGTGGCGACTGCCGCTACCTGCACCGGAGGTGCCAGCGCGCGTTCGGCGATGACGAACTCTTCCTCTTCGCTCGGGTAGTCAATCAGCACCTTCATCATGAAGCGATCGACCTGCGCTTCGGGCAGGGCGTAGGTGCCTTCGGTTTCGATGGGGTTTTGCGTGGCCATCACCAAAAAAGGCGCGGGCACCTTGTGGGTTTCGCCGGCAATCGTCACCTGGCGCTCCTGCATCACCTCCAGCAGGGCGCTTTGCACCTTGGCGGGGGCGCGGTTGATTTCGTCGGCCAGCAGCAAATGCGTGAACACCGGGCCGAGCGTGGTGCTGAATTCGCCCGTGCGCTGGTTGTACATGCGCGTGCCGATGAGGTCGGCGGGCACCAGATCGGGCGTGAACTGAATGCGTTTGAAGGCCCCTTGCACGGTGGCAGCCAATGTCTTGACGGTGAGCGTTTTGGCCAGGCCCGGAACGCCTTCCACCAACAGGTGGCCCTGCGCGAGCATCGCCACCATCACGCGCTCCAGAAAACGGTCCTGGCCGACGACCACGCGCTTGATCTCGTAAAGAATCTGCTCCATGAGCACGGCGGTCGGGGGTGATGCGTCGGTAGAGGTGGCCATGTCTGCGATCCTTTGGTTGTGCGCTCAGAAGGGTGGCGCGCCAAGCGCTCCTGCGGCGTTTTCGATGGGCACGGCAAAGCCAATGCCGACGAAGGTGCGCGCGGCGGTGGGGTTCAAGATGGCGGTGACGATGCCCACCACCTCTCCATCCATGGTGACCAGCGGGCCGCCCGAGTTGCCGGGGTTGGCGGCGGCGTCGAACTGGATCAGATTGCGCAGCACCTGCTTGCCTTCGGGGGACTCAAACTCGCGATCCAGACCGGACACCACGCCCGCGGACACCGAAGGGCCGATGCCGAAGGGGAAACCGACCGCGATCACCGCATCGCCGGCGTTCAGGCCGTCGGTCGAGCGCAGGGTGGCGGCTTTCAGGTCGTCGGGGACTTCCTTGGCCTGCAGCACCGCCAGATCGTGTTCGGCGTCGACATTCGTGACCACGGCGTCGGAGACCGTGCCGTCGGAGAACTCGATCTCGATGCGCCGCGTGCCGCGCACGACGTGCAGGTTGGTCAGGATCACCCCTTTGTCGACGATCACCACGCCGGTGCCTTCGCCGCGTTCGACCTCGGTGCCGCGCTTGGTCCGGATATAGCCCGTGACATGGACCACCGAGGGCGCAATGATCGCCGCGGCTCTCGCAGTGGCCGATGGCAGGGTTTGTGTCTGCAGAGTGCGCAGCACGGCCGCGTCAATGTCTTTTTGGGTGATCTGCTTGGTGGGGGGAAGGCCGTTGTAGGCCCAGAACCCGAGCAGGCCCGCGTTGAGCGCCATGAGTACCGACACCAACAGCCAGGCGGCGCGGCGTTGACGAGGCATGGGCGCGGATGCCTGTAGGGCTTGCGTGGGTGGTGGGGAGGGAGGGGAGGGAGCCTCGGAAGCGGCAACACCAGCCGCCGGCGGTGGTAAATCCGCCGGTGGGCTGGAATGATCTCGGCGCGAACTGCTGTAGCGCGCAATTCGTGGCATGCGGCACCTCAGAGGAGAGGAAAACGATCCAAAACGGGCCTGAATGGGCCAAAAACGAACTGAAATACGGTAGCACGGAATGCAGCAGTGCGCACACGCGTGGCGACGTCGTCTTACAG
>CALMCS010000022.1 GCA_937862875.1 uncultured Comamonadaceae bacterium | reverse complement strand
GTGCCGAGTTGCTGCTCCAGCTTCTTCATGCTGTGGCTCAGGGCGGACTGGGTGAGATTGAGCACGCCTGCGGCGGCAGTCAAGGTGCCTTGTTTCTCGACCTGCTGAACGATGCTGAGATGGATGCGCTCAAGCATATAGATGACTCATTTTCATGTAGTTATGAAATAAGACCATTTTACTTCATCGATCTGCGTCACTAAGATCCAACTTCATTGCTCAGCCGCATTGACGCGCAGCACCAGATCTGCCATCGCCGAGGAAGAGGGCGCGGCGAGGCACGACACCACACCACACAACACAACACCAGATTCAGTTTTATCTCCGAGATTCGGGTACCAGTTCATGATGAATACAGAGTTCACCTTCAACACCAAGAGCATTTTTTTCGATGAGAACTATCAGCCATCGGACAATACGCGCCTGACCACCAACTTCGCCAATCTGGCCCGCGGACATAGTCGCCAGGAGAACTTACGCAAGACGTTGAGGATGATTGACAACCGTTTCAACAACCTGGCGCATTGGGACAACCCGACGGGAGATCGCTATTCCGTGGACCTTGAAATCATCTCCATCGAGATGAATATGGATGCCCAGAACGGTGGCGATGCATTTCCATTGATCGAGATACTGAAGATCAACATCCTCGACAAGAAAACCAACAAGCGCATCGATGGCATCGCAGGGAATAATTTTTCCTCCTACGTCCGCGACTACGACTTCAGCGTGGTGCTCCCGGAGCACAACGTCAACAGATCGGAGTTCGGCGCCCCCAATGACTTTGGCGACCTGCATGGGAAACTCTTCAAGCACTTCTTGAACTCGACGGCTTACGCCGAGTGCTTCAACAAACCGCCGGTCATCTGCATCAGCGCGGCCAGCAGCAAGACCTACCACCGCACTGAAAATCGGCATCCCGTTCTGGGCGTCGAGTATCTGCAGAACGAGGCCTCGTCGACAGACCAATATTTCGAAAAAATGGGTTTGCGCGTTCGCTTTTTCATGCCGCCCAATAGCGTTGCACCGTTGGCGTTTTACTTCGTCGGTGACTTGCTGAGCGACTACACCGATCTCGAACTTATCGGCACCATCAGCACGATGGAAACCTTTCAGAAGATCTATAGACCCGAGATCTACAATGCCAATTCTGCAGCCGGGCGTGTCTATCAGCCCAGCTTGAAGAATTTTGATTATTCACTGACGCAAATTGTCTACGACCGGGAAGAGCGTGGCCAGCTAGCCGTCAAGCAGGGCAAATTCACGGAAGAGCACTTCATCAAACCGTACAAGAACGTTCTTGAACGGTGTGCTGCCAATTTCGTGAACTGCGCAACACAGCAA
>CALMCS010000021.1 GCA_937862875.1 uncultured Comamonadaceae bacterium | reverse complement strand
CGCACCGTCTCCCTCAACATCCCAATCAACTCCTGCTGCCGATCCTCCCGCAGCCGCGGCGTGATCGTGCTGATCGTCATGGCGGCCGAAATATTCTCCGAGAGCTTGAACGCCACGCTGACCGCACCGGCACCCAGCGTGATCTCGTCGAGCAAACAGGAGTACCCGTTCTTGCGGGTTTGCTCGATCAGACGGTGGATTTTTTCCTTGGGGAAATTCAGCGACTCGTACTCTTTCTCATGCCGCGCGTAGATGGCGTCGATCTCGGCATCGGGAAGCGTGGCCAGCATGGCCAGGCCGCCTGCGCCGGGGCCCAGCAGACGGCGCTGGCCGACGTTGGTGGTGAGTACCTTGATGTAGAACGAGCCTTCTTCGCGGTGCAGGCATTGCGCGAAATCGCCTTGCCGCAGGAGCAGAAAAACCGAATCACCACTCAAGCGCGCAAGGCGCTTCATGTCGAGGCGGCAGGACTCGACGAGTGGTGAGGTGTTCAGCGCGGCGGAGCCCAGAATCAGCGCGCTCAGGCCCAGCCGGTATCGGCGATGGGCGTCGTCGCGCTCCAGGTAGCCTTCTTCCTGCAGGCACGCGAGGATGCGGTGGGCCGTGGATCTGCCCAGGCCGCACACCTCGGAGACGTCGGTGAACCGCACGCCCTCGGCTTGCTGGCCGGCCACAAAACTCAATACGTCCAGCGCGCGGCGAATGCTTCTGGTGCCGGTGGCGTCTTCCTGAATCGCGGTTCTGTTGAGTGAGCGCGTGGCGGCAGTCTTCTTTGTCTCGATCGGTTTTTTGCTGTTCATGCGGATAAACCCTCGCTAGTTCCGACAGTTGGAACAAACCATCGAAGACGATTTCGTCAATTTACACGGTGAACTAAATTTTACGAAGCGCTGTTGTGAATAGCAACCGCGAAGTGATCTGCATAGTGCTCCACCCATTGGAATAAGTTCAATGACAAATTCAATGACAAATTCGCAATACGTCCTGGTTGAAAACGACGGCCATGTGCGCCGCATCTGGCTCAATCGCCCCGACAGCGCCAACGCGCAAGGGCAGCAACTGTTGGAGGAGCTGGACCGCGCCTTTGCCGATGCAGGCGCTGACGACAGCGTGCGGGTGGTGATTCTGGGTGGCAAGGGCAAGCACTTTTCTGCGGGGCATGACTTGAAGGAGGCGCAGCGCGAGCGCGGTGATTTCACGGTGGAGCAGCGCCACGCGTTCGAGTCGAAGTTCTATTTCGACTACTGCCTGCGGATCTGGGATTTTCCCAAGCCCACCATTTCGCAGGTGCAGGGCGCGTGTCTGGCGGGCGCGATCATGTTGGCGAACATGTGCGATTTGATGGTGGTGTCCGACGATGCGTATTTCTCGGATGCGATCGCGTCCACGCTGGGTTTGGCGAGCATGGAGGTGTTGTTCCAGCCCTGGGTGATCGGGCTGCGCCGTTCCAAGGAGCTGATGTTCACCGGGCGCAAGCTCACTGCGAGCGAAGCGGTGAGCATGGGCATGGCGAATGTCAGCGTGCCGCGCGCGGAGCTCGATGCCAAGGCGATGGAGATGGCGCAGCAGATTGCGGCGGCTCCGCCGTTTGCCATTCAAATGCTCAAGCGATCGCTCAATCGTTCGCTCGACGTGCAGGGCTTTCGCACGGCCTTGCATGCGCACTTCGACGCGCACCAACTCACGCATGTGTCGGAAGAATTCTTGCGCGCCAAGGAGCGCGGGCTGGACGCCGTGATTGCCCGCAACAAGTCGAATCTGAAAGAAGAGGGCCAAGGCAATGCGTGATTTGCGACCCTTGCTCGATCCGCGTTCCGTTGCGGTCATCGGTGCGACGCCCACCGAAGGGCGCATCGGCTTTGTGGCGCTGGATCATCTGGTGAAGCTCGGGTTCGAAGGGGACGTGTTCCCGGTGAATCCGAAGTACCCCGAGATCGGTGGACGGACCTGTTATGCCGATGTGGAGTCTCTGCCCAGGATCCCCGATGTTGCGGTGATTTCTTTGGCCGCCGCCGAGGTGCTGCCCGCGCTGCGACGCTGTCACGCCAAGGGCATCCCGGCAGCGGTTGTGTATGCATCGGGCTTTGCGGAAGAGGGCGCAGAGGGTGTGGAGTTGCAGCGCGAGCTGCAGGCATTTGCGGCTGATTCGCAGATGGTGATTGCCGGGCCCAACGGCATGGGCAATGCGAACTTCAAGACCGGTGCGATCACCTCGTTTGCGACGCTGTTCCGGGAGCACACGCCTCAGTTGTCTTTTGGCCAGAACGCGCTGCTCACGCAAAGTGGCAACCTGTGCGCGATGCTATTCTCTGCGGGGCGTGCGCGCGGGCTCCAGTTCAGTCACTTCATCAACACGGGAAACGAAGCCTGCGTGGAGTTTTCTGAGTACCTCGATTACCTGGCTGACGATGCCGACACCGCCACGGTGCTGGGCTACATCGAAGGTCTGCGCGACGGGCCGGCGTTTGCCCGCGCCTGTCTGAAAATGCGCCACGCGGG
>CALMCS010000020.1 GCA_937862875.1 uncultured Comamonadaceae bacterium | reverse complement strand
CGGACTTACTTGCGCGCAGGCGGCACATCCGTGCAGCTGCCATGCGCCACTTCCGACGCCGGCCTGCTGGACTTTGTGGCCGCGTGGTACGTGAAGGCCGTGCCCTACCTGAAAGCGAACCCGGCCTGCCGCGCCGCCTTATGCGCATTGTTTTATGAGCGAAGAACAGGAAGAATCCTGTCTTTACACATCCACGGCGCTGTTCAGTTGGCAGAGAGAGACGCGCAAGCTGCGCATCGTCTTTATCGTTGTGCCGATCATCTGTGGTTCGTTCGCCAGCGCAAGAATACTCGTGCGAGATCCGTGGGGGTAGTCAACGCAGGTGAAGCGCTTGAGGTCGTCGAGCGAAAGCGTGACTTCTTTCACCAACACGCCCAGATTGAAGACGCGCTTTCCGTTGCCGCTGCCATGGAGTGCGACCCGCACACTTTTTTGGGTTTGCCGCTTGGGTTCAAGGTCAGCCCGGTTCAAAAGGGGCCGCAGCGGATCTTCTTCTTCCGAGGTTGTGGGGAGATTGGCAACGCGATCCATTTGGCACAGCGAAGAATCTCACGGTTCCTTGGTTTATCATTTAAAAGTCCTAGTATTTTCCCAGGCGCCTCGTTACATTGGGGAGCTAATTTCCATTAGCTGTGACTTTTCGGCCTTCGAGATCGCTCTAGCCGGGATACAGCGCCGAAACAATCCTGAAGAAACGTATGCCCATGCTATCGAATGCCTTCTCTGCCGCCCTTCGCAGTTCAGCTATGGTCTGTGTGGTAGGTGCAGCCAGTTTTGCTGGCAGCGCGGCCGCACAGAATAACGAGCCCATCAAGCCGATTCCGGTCGAATCCAAGTTGGCCCCCGAGATGGTCAAACTTGGCGAGCAGTTGTTCAACGACAAACGCCTTTCGCGCGACAACTCCATGTCCTGCGCCAGTTGCCACAACCTGGCGCGTGGCGGCATAGACAACCTGGCAACGTCCATCGGCATTGGTGGTGCCAAGGGCCCGATCAATGCGCCGACAGTCTTCAACGGTGCCTTGAGCTTCCGCCAATTCTGGGATGGACGCGCCAATACGCTAGAGGAACAGGCCGCCTGGCCTGTTCACAACCCGGTCGAAATGGGCAGCAATTGGGTTGAAGTGCTGGGCAAGCTGAACAAAGACGCGACGCTGGTCGCGCAGTTCAAGAGCAATTTTCCTGACGGACTACAGCCCAAGAACATCCAAACCGCCATCGGTGTCTTTGGCCGCTCGCTGAACACACCGAACGCGCGTTTCGACAAGTACCTTCGCGGAGACAAGACGGCGATCAACGCCGGTGAAATCAAAGGCTACGAGTTGTTCAAGAAGTACGGCTGCGTGGCCTGCCACCAGGGTGTCGCCGTGGGCGGGAACATGTTCCAGACTTTCGGGGTCATGGGTGACTACTTTGCCAAGCGCGGCAACCCGACAGATGCCGACCTCGGTCGCTTCAACGTCACCAAGAACCCGAATGACAAGCATGTATTCAAGGTGCCAAGCCTGCGAAACGTCGCATTGACTGCCCCCT
Organism: uncultured Comamonadaceae bacterium; assembly: GCA_937862875.1. Lineage (GTDB taxonomy): Bacteria > Pseudomonadota > Gammaproteobacteria > Burkholderiales > Burkholderiaceae_C > Diaphorobacter_A. The sequence goes on along the minus strand of CALMCS010000020.1, from coordinate 3,858 downwards.
ATTTTCATGACGGTTCGGCCAAAACGCTGAACGACGCGGTGTCGGTGATGTTCAAGTACCAGCTGGGTCGCGCCGCCTCGCAGGAAGATCAGGATTACATCGTGATGTTCTTGAAGACCCTGACAGGGGAGTACAAGGGCAAGCCCTTGAGCGACTCCAGCTCGACAGCGTCCAAATAGCCGATTCGCCTGGAGATCTCTGAAATGAACAAGACCCGGATAGGCTACGCGCTGGCTGTGATCGCCTTGATCGCTGTTCTCGGCTTCCTGATCGCGAAGACCCGTGCGGTCAACTTTGATGCAAACACCAAGGTGGTTGCAACACTGCGCGACCTCAAGCAGCTGGATGCTGAATGGAACGTGGACGTACTGCGCTCCAAGACGGGCCTGAACAACAGCTACGACCCCGTTGCCAGCCCCTTGCCCTTGATCGATTCGCTCGACAGCCAGTTGCAAAACACGACCCAGGCATTTTTTGGAACCGGCTCTGGGGACAGCGAACGCCTGGAGGCGCTGCTGGCCGCCCACAAAACAGCGATGGACAAGAAGATTGCGCTGATCGAGCAGTTCAAATCCCAGAACGCCATTCTGCGGAATTCTTCCCGTTTTCTGCCTGTGGCGGCAACCGACTTGATCGAAACCGTGCGCGCAGAACCCGCAACCAGCGGTACTGCCCAGATCGAGCAATCGCTCAATAGGGTGTTGACCGACGCCATGAGCTATGCGCTCACACCCGAGGAAGATTTGAAGGCGCGCATCGAGGCCGGTGCGCAGGCGCTACAACAACAGGTTGAGCCCATGCCCGAAGCGGTGCGTGAGCGCGCCAACACGTTGGTGGCGCACGTCAACACGATTTTGAAGCAGCAGCAAATTGGTGACGGCCTGCTGGGTGAGTTGGCAGTTTTGCCTGTGGCCAGCACGATTGATGCGCTGGCAGAAGGCTACGCCCAGGCGCACGATCAGCGGCTCCAGACGCAGCAAAAGTATGCTCAGGCGCTGATGGTGTATTCGGTGCTGCTGCTGCTGTTGCTGGGCTACATTGGTTGGCGCCTGTTCAAGAGCTACCGCCTGCTCAACAGCACCCACTCTGCATTGCAAAAGTCCAACGCCGAACTCAAAGAGTCGCAGGTGTACATGGTGCAGTCGGAAAAAATGTCCGCGCTGGGCCAGATGGTTGCCGGCATTGCACACGAGATCAATACTCCTCTGGCCTATGTCAAAGGCACCATCGACGTGTTGGCCGAGCAGCTCATGCCCGTCAAGAAGCTCGCGCTGCGCTGCCAGCAGTTCACCGAATCCATGCGCATACCTGCGGGCGAACGAGACAACACCGCGACCAAGGGGCAGCTGCTCGAAGTAGAGGAACTGAGCAACGATCTCATCAAAGAAGGTGTGCTGACCGATGTGGAGACCATGCTCAAAGATGGCGTGCATGGCATCGAGCAGATTTCCGAAATCGTCTTGAACCTGAAGAACTTCAGCCGCCTGGACCGCGCGCGGGTGAGCGAGTTCGGAGTGCAGGACGGTCTTGAGAGCACGCTGCTGCTGGCCCGTAACATGCTCAAAAACAGTGTCGAGATACGGAAAGAGTTCCAGGCCGTGCCGAAGATCCAGTGTTCGCCGTCGCAGATCAACCAGGTTTTCCTGAACCTCATCAGCAACGCCGCACAAGCGATGGAGGGCCGTGCCGAAAAAGGCCTGATCACGTTGCGCACCTTGCCCGAAGGCGAAGACATGGTGCGCGTGGAAGTTCAAGACAACGGTAGTGGCATTCCGGCAGACGTATTGCCGCGCATTTTTGATCCTTTCTTCACAACCAAGGACATCGGCAAAGGCACCGGCATGGGCTTGTCGATCTCGTTCAAGATCATTGAGCAACACGGCGGAAAGATCTTGGTCGACTCTGAGCCGGGCTCCGGAACCGTTTTCTCTATCCTGTTGCCTGTCCGCGCCAAAGTCGAGGCTGCCGTGCTGATGGATGATCAGCTCGAAATGGCTTGACCGGTTGACCACTCAAATAAGAAGAATGCTATGAAGGCCAAGATCCTGTTTGTCGACGACGAAGAGCGCGTTGTCAATCTGCTCAAGATGATGTTTCGCTCGACCCATGAGGTGTTCACTGCAACCAGTGGCAAAGCAGCGCTGGAAATCATTGAGACCCATAGCATTCAAGTCATCGTCAGCGATCAACGCATGCCAGGCATGCTGGGCACTGAACTGCTGTCGACCGTTCGCAAGGTTTCTCCGAACACCATGCGCATCTTGCTGACCGGCTATTCTGATTTGGCGGCCATCGTGGGCTCGGTCAATGATGGTGAGATCTTCCGGTTTGTCAACAAACCCTGGAACAACGAAGAGATGAAGGCCATCGTCGGTGAGGCGGCCAGAATTGCTTTGGAAACCAGCGAATCAAGTGCGCCACAGGCGGAGGCAGCGGCTCCCGAGCCAGAGGATTCCGGCTCCAGCCCCGCCATACTGGTGCTGGACGACGCCAACAATGACCGCCAGCAGATCATGCAGCTCTTGGTCGACGACTACCGTGTGTACGGAGCGAACAGCGTATCTGAGGCGCTGAAAATGCTTGAGGAGCATGACGTCGGGGTGATCGTCTCCGAGGCGCGTGTTGGCAACGACGACACTGGGCCGCTGCTGCATAGCCTCAAGCAGAACTACCCCATGATCACCACGGTGATGTTAACCAACTCGGCCGACGGCGAACTGGTCATCAAGATGATCAACCAGGCGCAGATCTTTCGCTTTGCCACGAAACCGATCCGATCGGGTGTGCTCCAGCTTGCGGTGTCAGCGGCGATGAAGGAACACCGACGCTTTCGCCTGAACCCTCGCCTGCTGAGCCGGGTGATCGTGGCCAAGTCGAGCGAGCCTATCAGTGCATCGCTTTCCAACGCATTGACCGGCGGTTTGTCGCGTCTGCGGTCGCGCTTCGCGTTCTTCTCGCGCAAGTCGAGCTGAGAGACCTGCGCTGGTGATCAACACGTTCCTTCGGCAGGAATCGGCGGCCATGGGTCTGGAAACGGGTTCAGGAAACTGAACCCACCGGTACCGAGCCCTATCTCCAAGTCTATTCGGGCAATCCGAAGAACCGTGTGATGTCTTTCCATGCCGCCTGTGGCTCGTCAACGTAGGTGAACAACTTCAAGTCTTCGGGCGAGATCGTGTCTTCTTCCACCAGCACATCCAGGTTCAAGAAGCGTTTCCAGTAGTCGGTGCCAAAGAGCACGATAGGAACCGGTTTGGCCTTGCCACATTGCGCAAGCGTGATGACTTCAAACAGCTCATCCAGCGTGCCGAACCCGCCGGGCAAGGCCGGCCAATGTTCATGCGGTGCTGCCGGGCAGCTTGCTGGGCAAGGCGCTGCACTACCGGTCCTCGCTGCGTATTTCAGCGATCGTGGACGCCTGTTTCAGGCTGATCGTGGACGGCGAATCGGTGTTGCCGTGGCGGCGCTGGGGAAGCGCGCAGGAACTGGTGTGAATGTATCGTAATCGTCCACGATCAGCCTGAAACGGTCTGGCGTGGAGCTGGTGTCGGGGTTGGATTGGCCCCGGTTTTATCTCTCCAAATCTTCAGGCCCCTGCCAGGGCGCCGCAGGCGCCCCCCTCGATCGTTTCGCGCATGGACTTGGTGGCCTTGAGCACGATCTTGTGACTGCTGTGCACAACCCGGTCGAGGATGGCATCGGCCAGCGTCGGGTCGTTGAGGTAGGTGTGCCAATCCTTGACCGGCAACTGGCTGGTGATCAGCGTGGATCGGGACCCTATGCGGTCGTCCAGCAACTCCAGCAGGTCGTTGCGTTCAGGTGCACCCATGGGCGAGATTGCGAAGTCGTCAATGACCA
>CALMCS010000019.1 GCA_937862875.1 uncultured Comamonadaceae bacterium | reverse complement strand
AATTTCGTCTGGCATTGGATTTAGGCTCAACTTCACTTGGATGGGCGATTTTTCTTTTTTTTGAATCAGGTGATCCAACCGCACTGATCCGCACTGGTGTGCGTATTTTTGGTGACGGGCGCAATCCCAAGGATGGCAGCTCGCTCGCCGTCACGCGCCGTGCGGCTCGCGCTATGCGCCGTCGTCGAGATCGTTTGCTCAAGCGCAAAGAGCGGATGTTGACGAAACTGATGGAGTACGGTTTCTTCCCCAAGGACGAAAGTGCACGCAAAGAGTTGGAGACATTGAATCCGTATGAGCTTCGCGCCAAGGGACTTGAAGAGGCGTTGACCCCGGAAGAATTCGGTCGGGCGTTGTTCCATCTGAATCAGCGGCGCGGTTTTCAAAGCAACCGCAAGACAGACAAGAAAGACAACGACAGCGGCGCGCTCAAGCAGGCCATTGGCACCTTGCGCGCGCAGTTGCAGGAAACGGGTTGCCGCACGGTGGGCGAGTGGTTCTGGAAAGTGCGCATGCAGCAGAACTCTGGCGGCGTAGCCGGGCAGGGCGTACGCGCGCGTTATCGAGAGAGTGCATTCACGAACGACGAAGGCAAAAAGCGCATCGACAAGCGTTACGACCTCTACATCGATCGCGCCATGGTGGCCGATGAATTCGATGCGATCTGGGCTGCGCAGGCCGTATTGAATCCGGCGCAATTCACCGATGCTGCTCGGCATGATTTGCGCGATACCTTGCTGTTCCAGCGCAATCTTCGTCCCGTCAAACCGGGGCGTTGCACGCTACTGCCAGCAGAAGAGCGCGCTCCATTGGCGTTGCCGAGTACGCAGCGATTTCGTATCTACCAGGAAGTGAACAACCTGCGAGTGCTGCATCCGGATTTGAGCGAATACAGTCTCACGTTGGCGCAGCGCGATCAGATCGCCTCCATGCTTGAGGTGAAGCTGAAAGTCAGTTTTGACCAGATGCGCAAAGCGCTGAATTTGCCAGGCACAACGCAATTCAATCTGGAAGATGCAAAACGGCAGGAACTCAAAGGCAATGCAACAACGGCGGTGTTGAGCAAAAAGGATTTGTTCGGCCCGCAATGGGCAAAAATTGATTCGCCATTGCAGGATGAAATTGTCTGGCAGTTGCAAACCGAAGAAAGCGAAGAGCGCCTCATAGCGTTTCTGCAAGAGCACACAGGTGTCGATGAACGCCGCGCGGTCGCGATTGCCAATGCGGGTTTGCCGGAGGGCTTTGGCAGCCTCAGCCGCAAAGCGCTGGTGCAAATTCTTCCTGAGCTACTGCGCGATGTAGTTACTTATGACAAAGCAGTGCAAGCCGCAGGCTTTGCGCACCACAGCGATCTGGGGTTCGACTTTGAACACGAGGCGGAAGACGTCGAGCAGATAGGTGAACGGACCATTGCATCGACCGGTGAAATCAAGCCAGTTTTCGCATTCAAGCAATTGCCCTATTACGGCCGCGCGTTGCAGCGACATGTGGCGTTTGGCAGTGGCAAGCCGGAAGACTCTGAAGAGCGACGTTTTGGAAAAATCGCCAATCCCACGGTGCATATTGGGCTCAACCAGGTGCGAGTGGTTGTCAATGCGCTGGTGCGGCGTTATGGGCGTCCGAGCGAAGTCGTGGTTGAGCTCGCGCGAGACTTGAAACAAAGCCGTGAGCAGAAACAGGACGCGCAGCGCAAGCAGGCGGACAACCAAAAGCGCAACGCACGCATTCGGGGATCGATTGCTGAAGTCCTGCACATCTCCGAAGAGCGTGTTCGCGCAGCAGACATCCAGAAATGGGTCTTGTGGGAAGAACTGAGCTTTGATGTGGCGGATCGTCGCTGCCCTTATAGCGGCGTGCAGATCAGCGCGGCGATGTTGTTGAGCGAGCGCGTCGAAATCGAGCACATTCTGCCGTTCTCAAAAACCTTGGACGACAGCCTGAACAACCGCACCGTTGCGATGCGCGAAGCCAACCGCATCAAACGCAACCGCACGCCGTGGGAAGCGCGTGCCGATTTTGAAAAGCAGGGCTGGAGTTACGACGGCATTTTGTTGCGCGCAGAACGTATGGCGCAGCGCAAACGGTATCGCTTTGCGACTGATGGCTATGAGCGCTGGCTGGGTGAAGACAAGGGTTTTCTGGCTCGAGCGTTGAACGACACACGTTATCTCTCGCGCGTCGCCGCCGAGTATTTGCGGCTTGTTTGCCCCGGCAGTGCCACGCGCGTGATTCCAGGACAGA
>CALMCS010000018.1 GCA_937862875.1 uncultured Comamonadaceae bacterium | reverse complement strand
AAGTGCCCAATCTCGCCTGGCGCACCCAAGAGTCGGGCGGGCACTACGCGCGCGCCGTGCTGTCCTATCTGTGGAATCAGGTCGAGCATGGGACGGCCTGCCCTACCGGCATGGCTTACGCGTCGTACGCGGGTTTTTCCGCCGAACCGGCGCTCGCCATCTGGGCCGAGAAATCCAAGGGCACCCAATACGAATTCAGCCGCCGCGAAGTGGGCGACAAGCCCTCGGTGGTGATCGGCTACGCGATGACCGAAAAGCAAGGCGGATCCGACCTGCGCGAGACGCAGACCACCGCGCGCTTTGCCCACACCAGCAACTACCACGGCGCAACGGCGCACTGGTATGAGCTGACGGGTCACAAGTGGTTTTGCTCGGTGCCGCAATCCGACGGCTTCTTCACGCTTGCCAAGGTCGATGGCGAAGTGACCTGCTTCTTCCTGCCGCGCACCCTGCCCGATGGCTCGTTCAACCGCTTCTTCGTGCAGCGTCTGAAGGACAAATGCGGCAATCGCTCGAACGCGTCGAGTGAGGTGGAATACGCCGGCACGCTCGCCATCCGCGTCGGTGAAGAGGGCCGTGGCATCCGCGAGATTCTGTCGCACGCGCATTTGACGCGCCTCGATTTCGCCGTGGGCTCGGCCGGCCTGATGCGCCAGTCGCTCAACCTGGCGATGCAGCACACCAGCACCCGCAGCGCATTCGGCACCTCGATTGCGGAGCGTCCGATGATGCTCAACGTGCTCGCCGACATGGCGGTGGAGGTCGAAGCCGCCACACTGCTCGCACTGCGCGTGGCCAAGGCCACCGATGGCATGGAGACCAACGAGCACGAAAAACTCCTGGCCCGCGTGGCCACGCCTGCGGCCAAGTATTTCAACTGCTCGCGCGCACCGGCCATCGCCTATGAAGCCCTGCAATGCCATGGCGGCAACGGCTTCATCGAAGAAGGCCCGATGGCGCGCCTGTACCGCGAATCGCCACTCAACAGCGTATGGGAAGGCACGGCCAACATGATGTGCATGGACGTGCGCCGCGCCATGTCTCGCACGCCCGCCACCATGGATGCACTGAACGATGAATGGCAGGCCTTCGCAGGGCAGGACCGCCGCTTCGACGCATTGGTGGCCAACACGCGCCAGTTGATGGCCGCCGCACAGGCCGACGAGTTCCTGGCCCGCCCGATGACCGAGGCGGTCGCGCGCACCATTCAAGGCACCGAGCTGCTGCGCCACAGCACGCCGCAGGTGATCGACGCCTTCTTCGCCACCCGCGTGGGCATGCACGGCGCGAGCTGGGGTTCGCACTTGGGCACCATGGCGTCGGGCATGACGGCGCAATCGGCCAGCCAGATCGTGAAGCGCGCGAACGTGTTTGCCTGAACGCCGTCTTCGTCCGAGTGAGCTGCGCCCGTCACCCACGGTGCAGGTGCGCCGCTCGCAGAGAAACCTGTTCGCGAGCATAGTCTATTGAATTGAAATAGTTTGAATTCAAACTATTTTGATAAAATCGACGCATGACTCCAAAAGAACCCATGGCTCCACGCCGCGTCGTCGGCTTTCGCATGGTCGGCCTCGGCCGGCGCTGGAGGCATGCACTCGACTCTCGCCTGTCCGCCGCGGGCCTGAGTGACGCCGTCTGGGCCCCCCTCGTGCATCTGCACCGGCTGGGCGACGGCATCTCGCAAAGCGAGTTGGCAGCGGCCATCGGCATCGATGGCTCCACGCTGGTCCGCCTGCTGGACATGCTGGTCGAGCAAGACCTGATCGAGCGCCAGCCCCACCCCTCCGATCGCCGCGTCAAGCTGCTGCACCTCACTGCGGCCGGCCGCACCAAGGTGCTCGCGATTCGCAAACGCCTGATCGCCCTCGAAGACGAATTGCTCTGCGATCTCGACGACGAGACCACGCAAATCCTCATCGACGCCTTCGACAAGATCGATCAGCGCATCGCTTCCCTGAATGACAAATCCTGAATCCCGGCGTGAGCCGCCCGACATGACTTCCTCCCACACCGCACCCTCGCCCAGCGCATCGCACGGCCAGATGCTGCGCCACTCGCTCGCCCCCGCCCGACTGCGTGAGAGCTTTGCCCTGAACAAGCCCCCATCGGTGCGCAACGCAGCGATCGCCGGCGGCCAATCGGCCTTGGCGGTGGTGTTGGCCGCAACCGCTTTGCATGCCTCGCCATGGCCCGAGCTGGCCGGCTTTGGCGGCCTCGGCGCGCTCGCCGCACTGTTCGGACGCTTCGCCACGCCCTCCGCACGCCGCCGCATCGTGTTCACGGCCAGCCTGCTGCTGGTCCTGCCGATTGCGCTGCTCGCGCTGCTGGCCAGCACGGGCATCGCACCCGTGCCGATGCTGCTGCTGTTCTCCGTGGTCGCAGGCCTGCTCTCCTCGATCAGCCATCGCACCCGCATCGGTGCCCCCGGCGCGGTGATTTTCGTCTTCGCCGCAAGCGCCGCCATTGCACCGATGACGTCGGAAACGCAGTGGCTGGAGCGCACACTGGCGACCGCGTTTGGCGCACTGCTGGCATGGCTGGCCTGCGCGTTGACGGACCATCTGCGCGACCTCGACGTCCCGCTGGCACCGCCGCCCGCAAAGCCTGGAAAGCCCGCAACCTCTGCTCTCCAATCCGGCTATGCCCCAGCCCAGGCCATCCGCATTACGGTCTGCGCCGCCATTGCCGCACTGATCGCCTACGCGATGCACTGGTCGCACCCCGCATGGGCCTCCATCGGCGCGGTCGCGATCCTGCAAGGCGCGCATCTGCACGGCACCGTTCACCGCGCATGGCAACGAACGCTCGGCACCATCCTCGGCGCAGGCATTGCGTGGTTGATCCTGTCGAACAACCCCTCGTTCACCGAGATCCTCATCGCCGTCGCCATCCTGCAGTTCCTCACCGAAATCATCATCGGCTTCAACTACGCACTGGGCCAGGTCACCATCACGCCGATGGCACTGCTGATGACCACCCTCTCCAGCCACTCCGCCGCCACCGACATGGCCGTGTCACGCATCTACGACACGGCCCTGGGTGCGCTGGTCGGCATCGCCTTTGCGCTGTTGTTGTCCACCATGGATGAGCGCCTGCATCTGGCGCGCCATCACACCCGGGACCGTTGAAGCTACGCGCTCATCTCACGGTGCGGAGCAGGTGAAGTGAGCGGCCAGCTTGGCGGCCGCCGCATCGCCCACCGGTCCCGTGTAGCGCGGATACAGCGGGTACTGACACAGCGGCATGCTCAGGGCCACAGCGCCCGTCGCCGCATCCCACTTGGTCGACGTGAGCGTGCCCGGCGCGCTGCCCTTGCTGCTCCAGTCATCCAGTGCGGCCAACAAGTCAACCGCATCCGCACCGGGGCCGCCCGCACAATGCCCCACTCCGGGCGCAAAGTAGAGCTTCGCCGCCGCATCTGCCTTGGTGGCACCAACCGCATCGCGCAGGTGCTTGTAGTACTCGATCGTGGAATGGGTGCTCAGCGCCGGGTCACTCGCGCCCTGCCACAAGATCAGCTTGCCACCGTTGGCGATGAAGGGACTGATGTCCGGATTGGTGGCATCGCTCAAGACCCCCAGGGCAAACAGCTGGTTCGTGTTCTGGTCATACGGCGCGTATTGCAACGAGTTCACTTTGGGATCGCGCGCCATCAGGTTCTTGATCGTGGTGTCCTGCAACAGGAATCGTGCGGAGTGCGTGACGTCGCCATAACCCGTCAACCACGCATCCCAGACGCCCGGCGCATCCTCGTTGCCGCTCAAGCTCCAGCCCGCGTTGCGAAACGTCGGACTGCCCGCCCAATTCACATCCGAGGTCCACGCGTTCACCACGGCGAGTTGCGCATCAGACAGACAACTGTCCCCGCTGTCCACACCACCGCCGCAGCGCAGCGCTGGATAGTTCACCAGCGCCGGCGTGCATGCCGCAGGGTTGGAGACGATGCCATCGCGAATGCCGTCGAGCCCATCGCAGGCCTTGCGAACCCGGTCCGCCAACAAGCCAATCTTGGCCGCATTCAACATGCCGCCCGGCGCCGCCAGTAGTTTCGCGGTCAGGTTGAAATGCCCGATGAAGCCCACCGCGTTGTACCCCGGCGCGCGCGCAATCACGCCATCGAACAGATTGGGGAAACGCTGCACACTCATCAGCGCTTCACGCCCGCCGTTCGAGCACCCTTCAAAATAAGACTTCACCGGCGGCGCGCCATACGCCGCCGCAATCGCCTTGACCGCACTGGCCATGACCGTGGGCACCGACAGGCTTCCATACAGCTCGGCAGCCACGGGATCGTTGAGCGCAAAGCTCGCGTCCACACTGCTGCCCTGATGCCCCGAATCGCTCGCGATCGTCACAAAGCCGCGCTTCAGCGCCACCAGCGGCAAACGCGAATGGGCATCGGGCCCGGTCAGCGGCGGAATCGAGCCGTTGTAGCCACCGCCGCCGATGTAATGCAGCCGTCCGTTCCATTGATCGGGCAGCCGCATCTCGAAGTTCAGCGATGGGCCAATCTTGCCCTGCACCTTGCAATACAGCGGTACGTCACCGCTCGCCGCGACCAGGCTGGTGACGAAATGGGCACTGCCCACGCTCTGTCCCGACAGCGCGGTACAAGCCTGGGCGGCCGTGCTGTTCTGGCTCGCCGTTGGCGAATCATGGCTACTCGACCCGCAAGCATTCAGCAACAACAATAACAACGCAGAGAGCGCTGCAGTGCAGCCGATGCGCAGTCGGCCGCTTTGAATCAAGCTGTCTCTATCAGAATATTTCTTCATTGAATTCACCAACGCTTGTTGAAAACGAGGGCGACTATACGAAGAATTTCCTATGTCATGCGTATGAATTCGGGGCCTGAAATATAGGAGAAACACCAAGCCCCACGAGCAACTTTTCGCAAGCTCTCAGCACCATCAGAACAACGCTCAGAAGCGCTCCCAAAAGCAAAAAAGCCGACAACTGGCGTTGTCGGCTTTCGTGTGTTTTGCGCGAGAGATGGAGCACGAGAGATCGGCTGCAATAGTCGAAAAATTCGCATCACATGACGCAGCTCTTTCTACGCCGTCTCCAATCCATCCCTCATCGCAAAATCGGTGGGCTTACTGCTTGATCGCTTCGATCTGAGCAACGATGCGCACGTTCTTGGGGAAGCCATAAGCCACACCGTAGTCCACGCCGAAAGCGGTGCGGTCGATCGTGGCTTCAAAGTCGCCACCACAGACTTCGCGCTTGACCATTGGGCTGTCGTAGCATGCGAATTGGTTGGCCTTGAAGGTCACAGGCTGGGTCTTGCCCTTCAGGGTCAACAGACCGGAAACGGAGGCCACCTTGTCACCGTCGAAAGTGAACTTGTCGCCCACGAACTTGGCGGTGGGGAACTTCTCTGCGTCAAAAATTTCGCTGCTCTGCAGGTGCTTGTTGAAAGGCAGCGTGCCAGAGTTCATCGAATCCATCTGCAAAGTCAGCTCGACCTTGCCGGTCTTCGCGGCCTTGTCCAGCTGCACAGTGCCTTCCTTCTTGTCGATACGCACGCGGTTCACGCTGGCGCCGAAGTGGCTGATCTCAAACGTGGCGAACGTGTGGGTAGGGTCGACCGCATAGGTTGCGGTTTCGGCTTGTGCAGCACCAGCGAACATTGCAGCGGTAGCGGCGAGGGCAAAAATTACTTTACGCATGTCATGAATCCAATCAGAGAAAAAATGTGAAATCGAAATGAAAGAAAAAACCAACAATGCAGAGATCAGATCTTCGGCATGCCGGTCAAGGCCAGCTTGAACTTCACCTGCACTTCATCGGCCACCATGGACGTATCCGCCCACTCCTGCTCGCCAATCTTGAAGGCCAGACGCTTGATCGCAAACGCACCCGTGGCCGTGCTCGTCGCACCGTTCTGGGTGATGGTCACAGGCACCACCACATCCTGGCTCGCGCCCTTGATGTTCAGCTTGCCCGCCACTTCATACTTGCCCGCACCCAACGACTTGATCGCGGTGGAATTGAATGTAGCCTGCGGAAATTTCGGCACGTTGAACCACAGGGGTTTAGGCAACTCGGCATCCGTCTCCTTCACACCGAGCGTGGCACTGCCAGCGTCGATCGTCAGGCTCACCTTGCTGGTCGCCAGCTTGGCTGGATCGAACGCCACCTGCGCAGCAAACTTGGTGAAGTGACCCGTCACCGGCACGCCCATCTGCTTGCTGACGAACCCGATTTCGCTCTGCGCAGGAACCAGCGTTTGCGCCTGCTGCGCAAATGTCGCGGCGGACATGGCCATCAAGGCGGTAGCAACCACCGCACCACGAGCGGAAAATTTATTCAACGCCATCATCTTCATCTTCATCATTTCATCTCTCCTCGAAAAGGAAACCCGAACGAAAAACCGATCAACAGATCAACAGATCAAGAACGACCCGGCAACATGCGGCCCAACAGCCCGTCCCGATCGATCACCGAATGCTTCACCACGGCCAACACATGCAGCACGACCAGGGCGGCCAATGCATAGGCGCTGTAGCCATGCCAAGGCTTGATCGCCTCGGCCAACTCAGGGCTCGCCGCCACAAAATCCGGCAACGGCAACACGCCCAAAAACACAATCTGGAATCCTGACGCCGAGCTGTAAGCCCAACCAATCAACGGCACCGCAAAAAACAGCGCGTACATCAGGAAGTGAACCGCATGGTGCGCAAACTGCTGCCAGGCAGGCATTGCGGCCACCATCTTCGCCGGCAACGCAGGCGGACGATGCGTCAAACGCCACAGCAAGCGCAGCACAGACAGCGCCAGAATCGCGACCCCGGCCCACTTGTGCCAGTTATAAAGTTTGAGCCGCGCCGGAGAAAACGGCAGCCCGGTCATGTACAGCCCCACGCAAAACAAGGTGACGATGGCGATCGCCAACACCCAATGGAATGCCTTGGCTGTGCCACTGTATCGACCGACCGACTGCTGCGAGTTTGCTTGCATAACCGAGTGAGTAAAAGTCAAAAAAAGGAAACCAAGGTGACAGAAGCCGGCCCAACAGCCAAAAGCACAATCACCGCTCGTCGCCACGCCTCAGTGCAGCAACAGACTCCAGTCTAGAGTCCGATCCGTGCATCAAGTTTCAACAAAATTGTCGTTTCGGTTCAAAAATAGTGAAGGTAAATGCAACGTGAAGTAAGCGGCTTCGATCCTCGGGCGGTCTATCGATACCCCGCCCAGCCTCCCCCGATGGGCTCCAATCAAAGGGAACATTGAGGCAGATACGCCCGGTAAGTACGGCATTTCAAAAAACAGCCCCGCCGATTGTGTAGAATTCGCGGCTTCGGAGGTTTGGGTGAGCGGTTTAAACCAGCAGTCTTGAAAACTGCCGAAGGAGTGATCCTTCCGTGAGTTCGAATCTCACAGCCTCCGCCATATGACAAGAAAGCGCCTGATTCAGTTCAGGCGCTTTTTTTTCGCCTTGTGGTCAGGCAATCTGCTTGTGACAGGCTTG
>CALMCS010000017.1 GCA_937862875.1 uncultured Comamonadaceae bacterium | reverse complement strand
GCCAGCGCGCGCAGCCGCTGATCGAGCAGGCGCTGGAAGATCAGCCCGATGTGGCGCACATCAAAGTGGAAGACGGTCCCGGTCAGCGCCTGGGACGCAGCTTCGGCGTGAAGCTCTGGCCGACGCTGGTGTTCCTGCGTGATGGCAAGGAGGTCGCCAAGCTCGTGCGACCGGAGACGGCCCAGGAAATTCATGAGGCCGTGCAGCAAGCCCTCGGTGCGCGTTAGAACACCGGGACGGGTCGCTGCACTGCCGGTTGTGGGCTGACCACAAGCCTCAGCTTAGCGGCCGAGGATCAACTCCACGCCCTTGTTGGCCAGCTCATCGGCCCGCTCGTTGCCCGGATCGCCGGCGTGGCCCTTGACCCAGCGCCAGTCGATGGTGTGACCGGCATTGGCAACCAGCTCATCCAGGCGCTGCCACAGCTCGACGTTCTTCACCGGCGAGCCCGATGCGGTGCGCCAGTTCTTCTTTTTCCAGCCGTGGATCCATTCGGTGATGCCCTTGCGCACGTACTGACTGTCCAGAAACAGAGTGATCTCGCAGGGGCGCTTGAGGGCCGCGAGCGCCTCAATCACCGCCAGCAACTCCATTCGGTTATTGGTGGTGTCCAGCTCGCCGCCAAACAACTCCTTTTCGGATTTCCCGGAACGCAGAATCGCGCCCCATCCGCCCGGACCGGGATTGCCTTTGCAGGCCCCGTCGGTATAAATCACTACTTGCGTCACTAAAAAACTACTCCTGATGAAATCTGTTGTGCGTGGGCATGCGCAGGTGCGTGTGCAATGTGGAACCCTGGTGCTGATTCGCCACCGGAACCTGCGACGGCGCGGGTGCCTTGACCCCGCCGTTTCGCCAAGAAGGCCCCAGCAATCGCATCGCCGGCACGCGCTTGATCGCCACTATCACATACGCCGCACCCAAAATCGGCCACCACCGGGGGCCGAGACTGTCCATGAACTCGTAATTCTCCAGCCAGCCCGTGGTTCGCACCGACGGTTTGTAACAACCGAAACTAATTGAATCAAGTTCAAAACCCAGCAAGCGCAGCCAGTCACGCAAGCGGCCGGGCGAGATGAACTCGCCAGACTCCGGCAGGAAGAGCGATCCGCCCACCCCCACGCGCCGGTACATGCGCGCCCGGGCTTGGCGCATGCCCCACAGGCTATACGGGTTGAAGCCGCTGATCACCACGCGCCCCTCACCCACCAGCACCCGCTGAACCTCGCGCAGCGCGGCGTGCGGATCGACGCTGTCTTCCAGCGAATGCGGCATCAGGACGAGGTCGAGACTGGACTCGGCAAACGGCAGCATCACCGGTTCGGCCAGCAATGCTGTTACCTCCGATGGATCTTTCGGCGGATCTTGGTTTCCTCTATCGGCAGCAGGCTGGCGGTCGAGTATCATGGCCTCCACTTGCCCCAACGCCAGCCAACGATGGGGCATGCGATTGGCCCGCAATCCTGCCAACTTGGGCATTCCCAACTGAAGCGCGTGGTATCCGAACACGTCAGCAACGAGCTCGTCATAGCGCTCTTGCTCCCACTCCAGCACGTAACGTCCTGGGGGAGTGTCGAACCAATGGTGCAAGCTTAAAATTTCGCCGTTCATGAATCTGCTGCCACTGCCCGCTTTCTCCGACAACTACATCTGGATAATGCACGACGCGCAAAACGCGATCGTGGTGGATCCGGGTGATGCGGATGAAGTTTTCGATTTCATCCGCGACCGGAAGTTAACTCTGGCCGCCATTCTAGTCACCCATCACCACGGCGATCACGTCGGCGGTGTGGAGGACCTGCACGCAGGCACCGGTGCCAAGGTGTATGGCCCCGCCAACGAGGTCATGCCCGAGCCCATTACACGCGTGGTGCAAGGCGATGTGGTGACCGCGCTCGACCTTCAATTTCAGGTGATCGAAGTACCCGGCCACACGTCGGGGCATATCGCCTATTTCTGTCCCGACTTGAACGGCACGCCCGTGCTGTTCTGCGGCGACACCCTGTTTTCAGGCGGCTGCGGTCGACTGTTCGAGGGTACACCGGCGCAGATGCAGACCTCGCTCGACGCGCTGGCTGCCCTGCCCGCCAACACCCGCGTGTGCTGTGCACACGAATACACACTTTCAAACCTGAAATTTGCGCGCGCTGTGGAACCAAGCAACGCTGCGCTGCTCCAGTATCACAAAGATTGTGTCGCGCTGCGCGACGCCGGCAAGCCCACTCTGCCTTCCCATTTGGCACTGGAGCTGGCCATCAATCCCTTCCTGCGCACACGTCAGGCCGAGGTTGCCAAGGCAGCCCTCGGCTTTGACGCAAGCGTCAACCCAAACGATGCAGTGTCCGTCCTGGCGGCATTGCGAGAATGGAAAAACGTTTTCCGATGAGATTTCTGAAAATTCTCGGACTCGTCAGCGTGGTCTGGCTCGCCGGTTGTGCAACCAACAGCACAACCCCCGAAGAAGCCACTGGCAAACCGCTGACAACTCCGTCCACGCCGATCAAGCAGACCTCCCCCAGCTATCCCAGCGGCCCGCTGAGTCCCATTTCGAAATACGAACTGGGCAGTGGGACCTATGGCGTCACGGGCATCAAGGCGCCGTCCGATCTGTGGGATCGCATCCGCCGCGGCTTCAACATGCCCGATCTGCAAAATGATCTGGTGCAGGACCGCGAGCAGTGGTATTCGAGCCGCCCCGATTACATCCAGCGCATGACCGAGCGCTCGAGCAAATATCTGTTCCACATCGTCGAAGAACTCGAACGCCGCGGCATGCCCACCGAGCTGGCGCTGTTGCCGTACATCGAGAGCGCCTTCAACCCGCAGGCCGTCTCCACCGCCAAGGCGGCCGGCATGTGGCAGTTCATGCCCGCGACCGGCACCTACTTCGATCTGAAGCAGAACGCCTTCCGCGATGACCGCCGCGACGTGCTCGCATCGACACGCGCCGCACTCGACTATCTGCAAAAGCTCTACGGCATGTTCGGCGACTGGCATCTGGCCCTCGCCGCGTACAACTGGGGTGAAGGCAGCGTGGCCCGCGCCATCGCACGCAACGAAAAGCTCGGCCTTGGCACCAGCTACGAAGAGCTGAACATGCCCGCCGAGACGCGCATGTACGTTCCCAAGCTGCAAGCCGTCAAGAACATCGTCGCCAATCCGATCAAGTTCAACTCGGACTTGCCGTTGATTGAAAACCACCCCTACTTCCAGACCGTGGACGTCACGCGGGACATGGACGTGGCGCTGGTTGCCAGCCTGGCCGGCATCCGCGAGGAAGACTTCCGCGCGCTCAATCCGTCGCTGCACAAGCCCGTGATTCTGGCCGCCGGCATGCCGCGCATTCTGCTGCCCTGGGACAACGCCCAGGTGTTCCGCAAGAATCTGGAAGCCTACAACGACGGCCAATACGCCAGCTGGACCGTCTGGAGCGTGCCCAACACCATGACCGTGGCCAACGCCGCGCAGCGCATGGGCATCAGCGAGGCCGATCTGCGCAAGCTCAACGGCATTCCCCCACGCATGATGATCAAGGCCGGTTCCGCACTGATGGTGCCGCGCTCGGCCACCACGCAGCAGGACGTGTCGAGCCAATTGGCCGACAACGGCCAGATTGCCTTCACCCCTGAAATCGTGAACCGCCGCACCTTTGTGCACGCGCAGAAACGCGGCGAGACGGTGGCGGCCATCGCTCAGCGATACAAGGTCAGCGCCTCCGATGTGGCCGACTGGAATGACGTCAAGACTTCCAGCCGCTTCAAGGGTGGCGAGCGCGTCACCATGTACCTGCCGGTGCGCCTGAGCACCACATCGTTTGCCGCTCAGAGCCCGCATCAGCCCAAGGTGGCCGCTGCAGCCAAGGGCAGCGCCAGCCGCAGTGCGCGTGCAGCGCCTGCGAAGGCAGCGGCCGCCAAGGCCGCTCCTGCCAAATCGAAACCCGCAGCGCAGAGCAAGGGCGGCACGCCCGCCAAACGCAAGCACTGAGCGATCGGTTGTCGTTCTGAAAAACACAATGGGCCTGTCAACGCAGGCCCATTTTCATTGGTGGAGCAGTATCGGAAAGAGGTGCTGTGCTGCCCAGCCTCTGCTTCAGCCTCA
Organism: uncultured Comamonadaceae bacterium; assembly: GCA_937862875.1. Classification (GTDB taxonomy): domain Bacteria; phylum Pseudomonadota; class Gammaproteobacteria; order Burkholderiales; family Burkholderiaceae_C; genus Diaphorobacter_A. The sequence goes on along the minus strand of CALMCS010000017.1, from coordinate 5,081 downwards.
GAGCTGGAACTTCAGCTTGGCCCGTTGCACCCACTCATTGCTGTAGGTGAGCGCCAGATTCACCTTGGGGGCCGTCTGGCTCGAGCGCAGGCGGGCCAACGCCTTCAGCGCCGTGGCCGGACCCTCGCCTGGCATCAGGCCGTCAGGAGACAGGGTCTCGCGTACCTTCTCGAACGCGGCCAGATAGGCACCGCGATCATCCAGCCAGTACTGCATCGGAATGATGCGCGCCAAGTCCGCCGGACCTGCGGTCTGCATCCACTTCAAGGCATGCACCATGGCATTCACCAGCCCCTGCACCTCACGCGAGCGGCGCTGCACAAAGGCCTGGGGCGCATACAGGCAGGCACCCGGCATGGGGCCACCAAAAAAGTCTGCCGAGCTCTTGAGCGAGCGCGTATCCGCCATGATCCGCACCTCGTTCTTCTGCTCCAGCAAGGTGATCAGAGGATCGACGTGGCACAGGGCATGAATGCGCCCCTGACGCAGCGCAGTGAGCGCGCCATAGCTGCTGCCCACGCTCACGAACTCGACGGAATCGAGCGAGATGCCGGCCTTCATCAACCAGAGGCTGGCAAAAATCTGCGAAGCCGAACCCGCGGACGAGACGCCAATGCGCAAGTCCTTGAAGCTCGATGGTGATTTCTTGGGCCAATTGCGCGCGGACGCGGCAAACACCAACTGCGGCGTGCGCCCCATCAAGGCCAGGCTCTTGCAGTTGAAGCCCAGCGCTTGCTGCTCGATCAACTGCTCATACGCGCCGCAACCCAGATCCGCCTCACCGGCACGCACGGCCTCGAGCGCGATCGAGCCACCGGCGTAGTCCTTGATTTCGACGCTCAGCCCTTCATCCTGGAAGTACCCGAGCCGCTCTGCCGCCGTCAGCGGAAGGTAGTACAGGCTGCCCTTGCCCCCCACCGCGATGCGCAGTGGCGCAGACTTGCGCGCGCTCGATTGCGCATGCACGTCAGGTGCAAGCCAATGAGCGGCGGCTCCGGCCAGCACGGCCGATGCGGCGTGCAAACCAAATTGTCGACGGGTAACCAGAAGTTGGGACATGACAAATAAATGCTGCAGTGCAGCAATAGTGCCTGATGACGGCCCATGACGTCATCAGGGGCAATCCTTGCGGAGAACTACGTAGTGGTATTGGGTTGAAAGAAGTCTCGCGAGGCGCCGTCAAAACAGCGAGCCATTCATCGCGAGCACAAAGAGATCGGGTCGAGTCAGATCGGGTCGGGTCAGGCCATCGACGAGCACATCAGCGATAGCCCAAGAAGAAAATTCCGAGGTTGGCCGCGAATCCCGCCGACCAGATCAGGCTGCGTGCGGTCGGCAGGTCGCCCACGTACATCGCGATGTACAGCACCCGCAGCAACACAAACGCCAGGCACAGCATGTCGAGCGGGGTCTGTGCGGCACCCAACTGGTGCGCAATGATCACCGCACCGATGAAGAACGGCAGGACCTCGTAGCTATTGGCCTGCGCGGCATTGGCACGCGCTCTCCAGCTGGTTTGATTGGCGAGCCAGGCCCGCGGATTGTGATTGTCAGACCGCTTGAAGCTACCGCGCTTTGCGAGCATTGCGCAGGCAATCGGCAGCAAGACGGCAATCAGAATGCACCAGTAGGCCACAGTAAAACGCGCGACATGCATCGGAAATGCTCTTGTGTTGACGCTGCGCCTTCACGGCTCGCTCGCAGCTATTAAAAATAGAGCATTTTATTGCACTGCAGCGCAGTTTTGAGGACAGATGGACGCGGGGAAACGCTTAGCCTGTCCGTTCCGATTCACGGAACTTTCAGCGCCGGTCCGCCAACGCGTGGGCAATCGTGCCCAAATCGACGAATTCCAGCTCACTCCCGACCGGCACGCCACGCGCCAGACGCGTCACCTGCAGCCCGCGCGGCCTCAGCGCTTCGCCAATCGCATAGGCCGTGGCCTCGCCTTCGGCGGTGAAACTGGTGGCGAGAATCACTTCCTGAACCTCGCCCTCGGTGGCGCGCTCAATCAGCTTTTTCACACCGATGTCCTTGGGGCCCACGCCATCGAGCGGCGACAGGCGGCCCATGAGCACGAAATACAGACCCTTGAACGCACCGGTACGCTCCATGGCCGATTGATCGGCCGGGGTCTCGACCACACACAGGCGCGACACATCGCGGCCCGGGTCGGAACACACCTCGCACACGGCCGCCTCGGTGAACGTATGGCAGCGTTCACAGTGGCGGATCGAAGAACTGGCCGCGTGCAGCGCGCTCGAAAGCAGCTGCGCGCCTTCGCGATCGTGCTGCAGCAGGTGAAACGCCATGCGCTGCGCCGACTTGATGCCCACGCCCGGCAAGCGCCTGAGCGCCTGAATCAGGGCATCCAATGAACTGGTGTCGGTCATGACGAGCGCAAGGCGCCTTTCTTCTAGAGATTCAAGTCCGCAAAAATCAGAATGGGAACTTCATGCCGCCGGGCAGACCAGGCATGCCAGCGGTGATCTTGCCCATCTTTTCCTGCGAGGTTTCCTCGGCCTTGCGCACTGCGGCGTTGAACGCGGCGGCGACCAGGTCTTCCAGCATGTCCTTGTCTTCGGCCAACAGGCTCGGGTCGATGGTCACGCGCTTGACGTCGTGCTTGCAAGTCATCACCACCTTGACCAGACCGGCACCGGATTCGCCTTCGACTTCGATATTGCCCAGTTCGTCCTGGGCCTTTTTCATGTTGTCCTGCATGGCCTGGGCTTGTTTCATCAAACCGGCGAGCTGTCCTTTGTTGAACATGGTGAATTCCTTTGCTTTTTATGAATTGAAAGAGGGGGTAAAAAACGGGCCAACTGTCGATTGTGCGACGAAAGCCCGCGCCAACAAGAAATGACCGGGAATTAGCGCCTCATGGCACGTCATTCCACTGGGGCCAAAGACGGTTCATGCAGGCCTGATGCTTCCGGGCACGATTTTCGCCCCGAAATCTCGGATCAGCTTCTGCACACGCGGATCGGCCTGCACGATTTCCTCGGCCAGGCGCTGGCGCTGCGCCGCCGCATAGGCATTGCGCCGCGCCGGGCTGTCCATCACCTTGCCGATCTCGACCGTGATCTGGCGTGTGTGCCCCGCCGCTTCCAGCGCGGCCCGCAGCCGTTCACGGGCGGTGGTTTGGTTGAGCGATTCGCGCTCCACACGCAGCAACCAGTGATCCTGATCGCGTGCAATCAACTGAGACTGCAAGGCCAGCTCGCGCACCAGCGCCGTGATCGCCTCGGCGGCAATCAGCTCCTGCACGGTCTGATGCCAGACCTCGCCCTCCGCCGTGGGAACCAGCCGCTGCGCAGCCGCAGTCCCCATGGGATTGAAGGGCTGGGTGCGCATGCCCGGTTCGGGGGCGTTGCGCACCGGAATCGAAAATGTTTCGGCTTCGGGCTCGTCGTACGGCTCGGCGCGGGGAGCCACTGGCGCACGCACCATCTCCTGCGTCGTGCGCACCGGCAAGCGCATGGCCGGTTGTTGCTGCGGAGCGAGCGGCGGCGATTCCTGCCACGGCGGTCCTTCGTCGCTCTGTGCATCCATCTGGGGACCAGCGGCGACGGGCGGCTGCATCTCTGGTGCGGCGGGCGGAGGTGTCTGCTCCACGACGGGCGGAGCTGCACGCACGGGCTCGCTCGGCATTGCCACCGGAGCCGGCACGGGTGCCAGAACTGCTTCCCTGACGGGAGGCTGAACCACCGCCCTCGCCTGCATGGGCGCAGGCGCGGCAGGCGAATCAGCTTGCGTCAGAGTTTTTTTTTCAGCCTCGGCTGCGGGGGCAGTCGTTGTGGGGGTCGCTGTGGTGGCGGTAGTGGATTCCCCGCTCGGCTTCTTGAAAGCCAGCAGTCGCAACAACACCATCGTCAGCGCCGAATATTCATCGGGCGCCAAACCCAGCTCCACACGGCCGTGCAGGCACATGCTGTAAAGCAGTTGGGTCTCGTCCGCCGGCATGACACCCGCCAGCCGCGCCATTTCCTGCGCCTCGCTGTCGTGGGCATCCACACTGGCAGCCGCATTCGGCACCGCCTGGAACACCGCCATGCGCTGCAGCACGGTGCTCATCTCTTCCAGCGTCGATGCGGCGGACAGGCCATTCACACGCAGCGCGTCCACGGTATCCACCACCGTGCGGCCATCGCCACGCGCCAGTGCTTCGACCATGCGGAACACATAGGTGCGGTCCACGCTGCCCAGCATCTGCCGAACGCCGGTCTCATCCAACTGGCCGCTGCCGAAGGCAATCGCCTGATCGGTCAGGCTCAGCGCATCCCGCATCGATCCCCGCGCCGCACGCGAGAGCAGTCGCAAGGCACCAGGCTCGGCCTGCACCGTCTCTTCGCCGAGCACGCGGGTCAGATGTTCCTGAATCGTCTCGGGAGCCATTGGTCGCAGGTTGAACTGCAGACAACGGCTCAGTACCGTCACCGGCACCTTTTGCGGATCGGTCGTGGCCAGCACAAACTTCAGATACTCGGGCGGCTCTTCCAGCGTCTTGAGCATGGCGTTGAACGCCGTGTTCGTGAGCATGTGCACCTCATCGATCATGAAGACCTTGAAGCGCCCCTGCACTGGTTTGTACACCGCCTGCTCGAGCAGACCCTGCACCTCATCCACGCCGCGATTGGATGCAGCATCCAGCTCGGTGTAGTCCGGGAACCGACCGCTGTCGATATCCCTGCAGGCAGAACACACGCCGCAGGGCGTGGCAGTGATGCCGCCCTGCCCGTCGGGGCCCTGGCAATTGAGCGATTTGGCAAGAATCCGCGACACCGTGGTTTTACCCACACCGCGCGTACCGGTAAACAAATAGGCATGGTGCAGACGCTGCTGCGTCAATGCATTGGTCAGAGCCTGAACCACATGCTCCTGCCCAACCATCTCGGAGAAGGTCTTGGGACGGTATTTTCGGGCAAGCACTATATAAGACATGGCGTCGATTCTACGGCCCCTCGCCCACAAGAAAACATGACCTTTTGCTCCGACACCACATCATGTCGGTTTACAATGGCAAGTGACGGGCCTCCTCGCATGGGGAAGCGGCCAACCGGGTCAGGTGGGGAACCAAG
>CALMCS010000016.1 GCA_937862875.1 uncultured Comamonadaceae bacterium | reverse complement strand
TATGGCGGAAGAGAGCAGGAGTCGAACCTACCGATCACGCGTGGCGCAATCCACCGGGTTTGAAGCCCGGGCGCCCCACCAGGGACGCTTCTCTTCCATGTCTTGTTCAGACGTCGGTTTTATTACCGCTGTCGAAAATCGTGGTGCCGGGCCTGAGCATGTGCTGGTCGCGAACGCGGCGGGTGAAGCCTACGCGGTCGAAGAATTCCAGCAGCTGGATGGCACGCTTGCGGCCGAGGCCTGTGGCGTCGCGGAAGGCCGCGGCTTGCAGGCCTGCGTCGGCGCTGTTGCAGTGGCGTGCAATTTCGGCGAGACGCTCGATTGTATCCAGCGGATAGAACAAATCCTTCACCACCTGAAAAACTTGACCGCGTCGCGCGAGGCTGGCCAGGGTTTGGCGTACCTGGGCTTCGGGCGTGCCCGTGTCGGTGGCCAGTGTGCGGACCCATGGTGGGTCGAATTGTCCGTTGGCTAATGCGGGCAGGAGCTTCTGGGCGATTTGTTCTTCGGCCTCGTTCATGCGCACCGCGTGTTCGGGCAGGTGCAGCCAATGGCCGCTGCGCGCGATGCGGGCGATGCTGGAGTCAGTTGTCGACAATTGCTCGATCACGAACTGCCACAGCGCATCGTCTGCGCGCGGTGCGGCCAGGCGCTTGAGGCGTTTGGTGTCGGGGCCGATTTCGTCGGGCGTGGCCGTGTGGAAGGCCTGCAGGCGTTCCAGCACATGCGATTCCAGCGTTTGCAGTGCGCTCTTGGAGATCGCCATGTTGTTGGCGGAGAACCGCATGGCATCGGCGGGCACGGGTAGTGCGGTCACGCCGCTGAGGCCCTCGGCTTGTGCGATGCGGCGCAGGTCCAAACCTTGTGCCGATTGTTCGAGCAGTGCGGCAAGGCGCGTGGACAGCTCGGGCTGCGTGTGCGCCTGCAATGCGGCGAGGCGCTCGGGCGTGCTGCGGTAGCGCTGCGGCGCGAACGGGTCGAGCACGCGAATGCCGGCCACCGTGCGGGTCGCAGAGGCGTCGCGCAGAATGCCTTTGTCGCCTTGCCACGCGGCGATGTTGCCCTTGAGCACGATCTGCGCGAGGGCGGTCTCGCCGGGTTCGAGCAAGGGGCGATCGAGCAGCACGATGCTGCCCATCACGTCGCTGGTGCCGAGGTGCACGTGCACCGATGTGCCGGAGCGCAGTGCGCGTTCTTCGTCGGGCCAGAGCGTGCACTGCACGTCGATGCGCGAGGTGGACAGCGCAATGCTGTCGCTTGCGATCCACTCGCCGCGATGCACTTCGTCTTTCGATACGCCGGCAATCGCCAGCGCGCTGCGTTGGCCCTTGCTGGCCGATTCCGATTGCCGGTTCAGCGCATGGATGCCGCGCACGCGCACCTGCTTGCCGCTGGGGCTGAGGGTGAGGGCGTCGCCCACATGGACGGTGCCGCTGGTGATGCTGCCGGTGACCACGGTGCCCACACCCGCGAGCGTGAAGGAGCGGTCTACCGACATGCGGAAGGCTGCACCGTCTGCGTTGCGGTGCACCGCGCCGTCGTGCGCTTTGGCGATGGCCAGCAGGTGCTCGCGCAGTTCGGCAATGCCTTCACCGGAGGTGGCGCTGACGCCGAACATCGGCGAGCCGGCCAGCGCAGTGGAGGCCAGCAGTTGCGTGATCTCTGCGCGCACGGCGGTCAAGCGTTCTTCGCGAGTGGCGCTGTCGAGCCGATCGATCTTGGTGATGGCGACGCTCGCGCTCTGCACGCCGAGCAACGCCACCACGGCGAAGTGTTCGCGCGTTTGTGGCATCACGCCGTCGTCTGCGGCGACTACCAGCAGCGCGTGCGAGATGCCGGTGGCACCTGCCAGCATGGTGTGCAGCAGCTTTTCATGGCCGGGCACGTCTACAAAGCCGAGCGTCGTGCCATCGTCTGCGTGCAGATAGGCGTAACCCAGTTCGATGGAAATGCCGCGCCGTTTCTCTTCGGGCAGGCGGTCGGTTTCCACGCCCGTAAGAGCGCGCACCAACGAGGTTTTTCCGTGGTCGATGTGACCGGCTGTACCGATGATCATGGCGCTCAGGTCTGCAAATGCATGGCGTCGGCCAGGGTGCCGAGCTGCTGCGTGAACAGCGGTTCATCGCGCGATTCGAGGCAGCGCAAGTCGAGCCATAGCGAATCGTTGGAGATATGCCCGATGACAGGGCGCGGCAGGCTGCGCAGTGCGGCTTCGAGTTTGCCCAGGGCGCGGCCTGCGCGTTTGATGTTGAGCGGACGGATGCTGAGGCCGTAGCTGGGCAAGGTGTCGACCGGCAATGCGCCGCTGCCGATCTGGCTCAGCATGGCTTCGGCGCGCACCTCGTAGTCGCTGCCGACTGCCTGCTGCATGGCGGCCACCAACGCGAGCGCCTGGGCCTTCATCTGCGCCTGTGGGCGGGTGAAGAGGCGCAGCGTGGTCAGTCGCTCTGCCAGATGTTCGGGCGAGAGATAGAGGCGCAGCACGGGCTCGAGCGCCGCGAGGGTGAGCTTGCCGACCCGCAGCGCGCGCTTGAGCGGGTTTTTCTTGATGGCGGCGATCAGGTCCTTATTGCCGACGATGAGCCCGGCCTGCGGGCCGCCCAGCAGCTTGTCGCCGCTGAAGGTGACGATGTCTGCGCCAGCGGTAATCGTTTCGCGCACGGTGGCCTCATGCGGCAGGCCGTATTGCGCGAGGTCCACCAGCGTGCCGCTGCCAAGGTCTACCACCAGCGGCAGGTTTCTGGCGTGGGCAATGGCGGCCACTTCGGCCTCGCTCACGCTCTTGGTGAAACCGGTGACTTCGTAGTTGCTGCAATGCACCTTCATCAGCAGCGCGGTGTCTGCCGTGATGTGGTCGGCGTAGTCCTTGGGGTGCGTGCGGTTGGTGGTGCCTACTTCTACCAGTTTGGCGCCTGCGCGGCTCATGATGTCGGGGATGCGGAAGGCACCGCCGATCTCCACCAGCTCGCCGCGCGAGACGATCACTTCCTTGTTCGCTGCCAATGCGTTGAGCGTGAGCAGCACCGCCGCGGCGTTGTTGTTCACCACGGTGGCGGCTTCTGCTCCGGTCAGCTCGCGCAGCAGATCGTTGACCAGATCATCGCGATCGCCGCGCCCGCCGGTGGCCAGATCAAACTCCAGATTGGCGGGCGTGGTGAGGGCCTGCACCACAGACTGCACCGCCGCATCGGGCAGCAAGGCGCGCCCGAGGTTGGTGTGCAGCACCGTGCCGGTCAGATTGAAGACGGCCTTGAGGCGCGGCGCAAACTGCTGCGCAAGCCGCGCAGCAACCTGCGGCGCGAGCGCCTCCACGCGCAATTGCTCCGCGTTCAACTCGCCCGCCAACGCGCGCGGGCGCAGAGCGTCCAGCGTTGCGCGCACGGCGGTGGTGCAGACGCTTGCGCCGTACTCGGCGATGAGCGCCTTGAGTGCGGCGGTGCTCAGCACCTTGTCCACGGAAGGTAGGCGTGCGGCGTTGGCGTTTGCGTTGGCAGTGTCGGCGGAAGTGGTCATTTCAGAAAAAGAAGCGTCAGGAAGCGTCTGGAGTGGCGTCGGATTCGGACATCGGCAGCAGCGGGTTCATGCTCGCACGGGCGAACTCGGTTTCGCTCATCAGCAGGTCCAACATCAGCGTGGCCAGATCGTCCGCCAGCGGTTCGGCGAGCGGGTCTTTTTCCTGATTCGCCAGCTTGCGATACGTGTGGCAGACATCACAGGTCTCGGCCACGACCACGTCGCCCGAGTCTTCCACCTGTTGATAACGCACGCCCTTGGTGCTTTCGCAATGCGTGCACTTGATGCGCACCATGTGCCATTCCGTAGCGCAGCAACCGCAGTGCAGATAGCGCAGACCGGCATCGCGACCGCCAATGCGCAGCACGCTGGCGACGGGCTCGGTGCCGCAGACCGGGCAGACGGTGGCCGGGTCGGTGTAGGGAATATCGCTTTCCTTGAGCTGATGCGCACGGTCGGTGAACATCACCTGCAGCGCCGCCATCACGATGGGGGCGGCAGCGAGGTCGCCGTTTTCGGTGAGCAGACCCATGAGCACGCGACGACCCAGCGCGTCGCGGTCTTCTGTGCCCATCTTGCGCAGCGACTGCAGCGTGGGCTTGAGCGCTTCGGGAATGCTGGCGTCGGCATCGAGCGAGTCGAGCAACTGATCGAGCACCTCGCGCCAGACCGGATCAACATGGCTGGCGGCCGGAAACAGCGGCATCGAATGCTCTTGCGCGAGCTTCATCTGCGCGGCGTCTGGGGCTGCGGTCTGAACGGTTTCGGCGGCTTTTCTCTGCGCCTTGACCAACTGCGCCACAAAGCGCAGGTAGTCGCCGATCGGATTGCCGTCGGCCTTTTGCTCAAGCCGCGCCGCACGTTCAGCAAACAGTTGAACGGGCTGGGGCAAACGGATGCGCTGTTGATTGGTGTGGTCCAGGGATTCGATCTCGCCTGGTTGAAGAATGCGTTGCACTGTGGAGAAACTCCCAAAAAACTGCCGCTATCAAGAAGCGGTGAATAGCGGCAGTATGCAATATTTGGGAGCTTCGAACCAAAGCAAACCCTGCGAAACAGTGCGTTGCTGAGGGTGAATTTGCCTTGTCAGAGCGTTTTTTGAGCGAGCAGAAATTCCTTCACCAAGCGATTGCATTCCGCCGGGTTGTCGTAGGGTAGGTGATGCCCGGCGTTGGCAACGCGGTGGACGCTGGCGTGTTGGACGCCTTTCGCGATCACCTCGGCCCAGTGCGGGCCCAGGTCGTCTGCGCCGAACAGGGCGAGCATGGGGCACTGCACTTCGGCCAGCCGTGCCGACATCGGCTGCAGCGAGGCGACCACGTTGGCCAGATGCGAATACGCCTCGCGCGGGTGCGAGAGCTGCACCTGCAACTCGTGTGCTGCGAGCTCTGGATGATTGGCGCGCCAGCCCGGTGTGTGCAGGTGGTGTTGGAACGACTCTGCGGTGAGCAGGGCCGCGCGCTGGGTTTCGTCTTCCAGCGATCCCAGCAATTGCGCCAGCGCTTGCAGGCCCGCCACGGCTTGTAGGCCCGGAGAATCTACCGCCGCATCCATGTAAACCAAGGCGCTGACGGATTGCGGATGCTGTACCGCCACGCGCAACGAGATCGCACCGCCAATCGACAGGCCCGCCAGCACGGCGCGTTCTTCGCCCAACTGGCGAATCATCTCTGGATAGAGGCTCACCAGATCGTCCACGGTCCATCCCTTGGGCCAGAAGCCGGATTGTCCGTGGCCCGGCAGATCCAGTTGTATGCAGCGAAAGTGCGGGCTCAGCGTGTCGGCAAGGCTGTCCCACAGCGAGTGATCGAGAAAGGTGCCATGGCTCATGATGAGCAAGGGCCCGCTGCCTTGCTCCTTGTAGGCCCAGCGGATTCCACCTAGTTCCAAATATTTCATGCAGAGGCTCCTGTGACAATGGCTAGTAGTTGATCTAGGTCTTGCGGCAGCGTGTCGCCACGCCAGGCAATGTGTTGATCGGGGCGAATCAGCGCGAAGCGGTTTTCGTACAAGGCGGCCAGCTCGGGGTGATTCACCGAGATGACCTTGAGCGGAATATTGCGGCGCGCAGCGGCCTGTTCGAACGCTTCGACGCTGTCGTCGTGGTTGATCTTCAAGAGCGTGAAGCCGGGACCGAACAGGTCGTACAGCGATGGATTGGCAGAGTCCGCACCGAGCCAGATGTGCGGTGCCCGCGCACCCGGAGCGGCGCTTGGCACGTAGTTGCCAAAGGTGGAGACGGCCGCCTCTTGCCCGTCCGCGCAGATCACCGGTGACTTGCGATACGCATAGCCCAGTTGCGCGCCAATGCTGACGAACTCGCGCGCCTTGGCGGCCATGATTTCCTGCGCCAGCTGCTCGCGAATCGCCACGCCGCGTGGGCTGTCTTCTTCCATGCCTTCGCGCACATAGGCAGGGCCGGTGTGCTTGGTGCTTTCCTCGCACAGCTCTTGAATCCAGCCGAAGATCTCGCGGCGTTCGCTGCAGTAGCTGTCCAGCAACTTGTCACCGCCCCAGCCTTGAATCACGGCGGCGAGTTTCCAGGCGATGTCGGCCGAGTCGCCAATCGAGATGTTCATGCCGAAGCCGCCAAACGGCGAGACCAGGTGCGCGGCGTCGCCCACCAGAAACACGCGGCCCTCTTGGTAGCGCGGTGCGGCCAGCGAGTGAATCCACAGCTCGCCGCCGCTCACGGGTTCGACGGCAAACTCCTTGCCGACATCGGCGAACAATTTGGCGCGCACCGATGGCCAGTCATTGCCGTCGAGCTCTTCGCTGACCGGCGCAGCAAAGTACTGAAAGTGCCCATCGCTGTGCTGCGGGGCGAGGATGCCGGAGGAACGATCGGGGTTGATGAACCAGGTCATCGCGGCAAGCCCCGAGCTGTCGGCCATGATCTGCTTGAGCTCCGGCGAACGGACCAGCCATGAAAAACCATAGACCAGCTTGGGCGTGCCCGTCATCTTGATGCCGAGCTCGCGGCGCACCATGCTGCGGCTGCCGTCTGCGCCCACCAGATACTGGCCCGTCACCTGGTGTGCGGCACCTTGTGCGTCGGTGTAGTTCACGCTCACGCCATCGGCAGATTGCTCGAAGCCCGTCACGCTGGCTTCGAAGCGAATGTCGATCAACGGCAGGCTGGCGACGCGTTGGCGGATGGTCTTCTCGATCGCGCCTTGCGGGCCCCACAGAGACACCTCCGATGCAAACGGGGCACGATCTGCAAACTCCACGCCACCGGGGAAATTGGCGATCACATGGCCGTTGGCGCGGGTCACAAAGCGGATATCGCGGCTGATCTCTGGGCCCAGCGGGATGTTCTTGCGCAGCGCGTCGGCAAAACCCCAGCGGCGGAAATGCTCCATCGAGCGCGTGTTGGTCAGATTGGTGCGCGCGGTGGGCGGCGTCTGCGCCGGGTTGGATTCCAGAAGAATGCTGGGAATGTTCTTGAGCGCCAGATCAATGGCGATGCACATGCCTGCGGGGCCTGCGCCCGCGATGATGACGGGGGCGTTGTCGGATGCTGAATGGGAAGCGGTTTGCATGAAGCGGTCTCCTTTTTTGTGGGCTTGATTCAGTGCGTACTGTGGTCATCGGCCGAAAAAAAGACGCTGCGCTCTGTGCGAAAGTTGGCAGTTATTGCCACAAGCTTGTCTCTTGGGTTTGAGTGCGCAAATCTTGCTGTTTTGTGCAATATGTGCTGCGAGTATCGACGGCCCATCACTCTGTAGAGGCCTTTTTTCAGGGGTTCTACGGATTGCACGCGGGCGTGATAAGTTCGCCAATGGCGGTCTTGCCAAGAAGAACGCACAAACAAGAGCGTTCCAAGAGACCGAGAGAGACCTAGAGAGACAGAGACAGGAGTCCCCCATGTTGCGTACCACCCCCACCAGCGCAGCCGCCCCGCATGCCAAGGGCATCGCCTTCGAGTGCGAAGTGTCGCCCGTGCACTTTTCCCCGTTGGTGGATATCGACTGGTGCAGCGTGCACCACGTGAAGGCCGGCAGCCAGCAGCACTTCATCTCGATGATGCGCGAGGCGCATACCTTTTTGATCTTCGATCGCGGCAGCTACAGCGACGGCTGGCGCAAGATCGACGGCATCTCGCACGGCCAGCGCGGCATTCTGGGCAATGGTGTCGATGTGGTTCCTGCGGGCAGCCGGCTGAACGCGTGGTCGGGGCTGCAATGCGATATCGGCTGCACGCTGGTGTCGGTGAATCCGCACAAGCTCGACAAGGTGCTGGGCGACGACCCGCGCATGCACGAGTTTCGGCCGTCCTCCAATCTGCGCAACGAGCTGATGATTGCGCTGGCCTCGCGCGTGGCCGCCATCAACGCGATGGACCCGGTGGACCGCAAGGGCCTGCAGACCGAGACCCTGTTGATGCTGATGCTGCAGGAGCTCACGCGCGTGCAGCAGGGCGTGGGCACGGGCGGTGTGCATCGCGGTGGGCTCTCGCCGCGCGTCGAGCGCCAGGTGCGCGAGTTCGTGGTGGAGCAGCTGGGCGCGAACATCGATCTGGAAACGCTGGCCGATCTGGCGGGCCTGAGTCGTTTCCATTTTTCCCGTGCGTTCAAGGTGTCTTTCGGTCTGCCGCCCCACAAATACGTGCAGCAGGAGCGCCTGCGCCGTGCCTGCGATCTGATGGAGGAAACCGACAACTCCATTACCGATATCGCGCTGCAGGTGGGCTTTGCCTCGTCCAGCGAGCTGGCACGCACCTTCAAGCTCTTCAAGGGGCACTCGCCACGCCAGTACCGCAGCAGCCTGCCAAAGCGCGCTGGAGGCGTTTCTCGCGCTTGAGGGCGCTGCTTGTTTCGCTTGCAGCAAGAAGCGGTCGATTGCGCAAAAATTGCGTATCTATCCACAGGCCGCGTCTCTACATTGAAAGCATGCGACATTGGCTCTGTCGGTTTTGAATCGGCCGTTTGCACTGATGCACACACCGCAACGATGTGCATCGTGAGTCACCAGGTCAGTGTCGCTCCGGAAATGACTTTCAAGGAGACAACACATGACGCAAACATCCGCTACCTCTCGCGTGCTCGGGGCCGCGCCGGTGCCCTTCAAGATGGCGCATTTCGTGCTGCGCTGCACGCGCTACCGCGAAGTGGTGGCCTGGCATCTGAAGGCGTTCCAGGCACGCGTGGTGCATGAGAACGATGTCCTCACCTTCATCACCTACGACGACGAGCACCATCGCGCGGCGTTTGTGAAGGTGGACGGCCTGGTGGAGCGGCCCGACAACTGCGTGGGCATGGACCACATCGCCTACAGCTTTCGCAGCATCAGCGATCTGCTCGCGCATTACCAGCGCCTGAAAACCGAGGGCATCACGCCTATCTGGAGCATCAACCACGGCCCCACCACCTCGCT
>CALMCS010000015.1 GCA_937862875.1 uncultured Comamonadaceae bacterium | reverse complement strand
GCGACACCGGATGCTCGGCCGCGATCAGGTCGGCGATGCGCCAGTCGCAGCGCGAGGTGACTTCGGCCACCGTGGGATCGCGGTACAGGCCGAGGAACGACATGGCGGTGCTTAACACGCCGGAACGCTCGTTGTCCGACTTGTTGAGCACTTCACGCGCCGCCGACGCGACTACCGGATGCGGCCCCTCGCCCAAGTGGGGCGTGGTCATCATTCGATGCAAGGTCAGCTCGAACGGGCTGGCCGGGTCGCTGAGGAAGTTGGCGACGCCGCGCAGCGTCTTGTCTTCGCCCGCGTAGAGCACATGCAGGATCGCGCCGACCAGCAGCGCGTGGCTGGTCTTTTCCCAATGGTTGCGCTTCTCCAGCGCGCCTTCGGGATCGACCAGAATGTCCGCGATGTTCTGCACGTCGCGCACTTCATGCGCGCCGCGCCGCACCTCCAGCAGCGGGTTGTAGGCCGCCGACTTCGCATCCGTGGGGTTGAACAGCAGGCAATGCGAGAAGCGCGAGCGCCAGCCTGCGGTGATCTGCCAGTTCTCGCCCTTGATGTCGTGGATGACGGCGGACGCGGGCCAAGAAAGCAGCGTCGGCACCACCAGGCCGACGCCCTTGCCCGAGCGCGTGGGTGCGAACGTCAGGACATGCTCTGGCCCCTCATGGCGCAGGTACTGGCGGTCGTGCTGGCCGAGGAACACGCCCTCTGGCTGCGTGAGGCCCGCCTTGCGAATGTCATGCGCGTTCGCCCAGCGGGCCGATCCGTAGGTCGTGACAAGGCGTGCCTGCCGCGAGCGCCAGACCGACATGGCAATGGCGACGGCCACGGCGACCATGCCACTGCTGCCAGCGATGGCTCCGCCGGTGTCGAAGATTTCCGGGGTATAGGCGCCGTAAGAAAACCACCACTCAAACAGCTTCCACGGGTGATAGATCGGCGTGCCAAGAAGATCGAACCAGGGCGAGCCAAGGCGTACTTGATAGCCAAGGGCTGCTGCTGTCCATTGTGTGGCACCCCACACTCCGGCGATCACGA
>CALMCS010000014.1 GCA_937862875.1 uncultured Comamonadaceae bacterium | reverse complement strand
GCCGTTTTCCTTTTCAAGAATTTTCCAAAAGCAAGTCGGACGCAAGTCTGGCTTGGATTTTTTTACGCCCCAATCTCCAGCGAATTGCCTCGGTACGTCGACCTGAATCAAGGGAAATCCCTCAATCAATTAAAGCAAGCAGTTGCTTGAATTAATTAATCACTGGCCGTATGCTGCGGTCATGAAAGCGAATCAACCATCCGCCAACGGGCTGGACAATCCCACCGAAAACATGGCCCCGCGCAAGCCTGGCAGGCCGCGCAAAACCGAGGCCGATACGGCCAACAGCAGCCGCCGCAAAGACATCATCACGGCCGCTGCACGCCACTTCCGCCTCAAAGGTTTCGAGGCCACCACCACACGCGATATCGCCAGTGCCACGGGCATGCAAAGTGGCTCGCCGTTCTATCACTTCAAGAGCAAGAACGAGCTGCTGTTCACCATCATGGAAGAAGGCATGCTGCGGGCAGAGCAAGAGCAGCTGCAAACGCTGGCCGCCTTGGCTCCCGACACCCACCCACGCGATGCCTTGCTCGCGCTGGTGCGGCACCACCTGCGCGTTCTGCATGTGCCGGGCAGCGATTTTGTGCCGGTGATGCTGCATGAGTGGCGCTCCATCTCCGCGCAGCAGCGCAAGCAGATCGTGGTGCTCAAAGACCGCTACGAAGTGGTGTGGCAAGCGCTGCTGCAGACGCTGCATGCGCAAGGCCGCATCGGCACAACGCCAGAGCTTGCGCGTTTGATGCTGTTTGGTGCCGTGCACGGAACGCTGCGCTGGTACGACCCCAAGCAATCGAAAGGAAAGGGGCTTGATGACTTGGCCGTCGAATTCGTCAACGCGTTTGTGACCCCGGATGAGGCCAAACCAGCCCGCAGGAGCCGCTCTTGAACCCCAATGCCAACGTCAATGCCAACGCCTTCCCGCAGTTCGAATCACGCTGGAACCCCAACTCTCCCGCCGCACTGCAACGCCGCGAGGCCATGCTGGCGCGCATCGACGATTGGCGTGCGCTGGAAGAGCGCGCGGCCAAGGCCTCCGGGCGCTCCCTGCCCGTATTTGAAAAGCGCGGCCAACTCCTGCCACGCCAGCGTGTCGCCCTGCTGCTCGACAGCGGAACGCCCTGGCTGTCTCTGAGCTCCATGGCCGGCTATGGTTTGGACACGGACGACCTGACCCAGTCGATCCCCGGTGGCAGCGTGATCGCTGGCATCGGCTTTGTCAGCGGCGTGCGCTGCATGATCGTCGCCAATGATTCGGGTATCGATGCGGGCGCGTTGCTGCAGGCGGGTGGCGAGAAAACACGGCGCGCGCAAGAGATTGCGCTGCAGAACAAGCTGCCGTTTCTGTATCTGGTGGAAAGCGCGGGGGCCAACCTCATGCGCTACCGCGTCGAAGGCTTTGTGCGCGGCGGTGGCTTGTTTCGCAACCTCGCGCGGCTGTCTGCGGCGGGCATTCCGGTCATCACCATCCAGCACGGCTCGGGCACGGCGGGCGGTGCCTACATGCCCGGGCTCTCCGATCTGGTGATCATGGTGCGTGGCCGCTCACGTGCGTTTCTGGCCGGTCCACCGCTGCTCAAGGCCGCTACCGGCGAGATTGCGAATGAAGAAGAACTCGGTGGTGCCGAGATGCACACCTCGGTCTCCGGTCTCGGCGAGTACCTGGCCGAAGACGATCGCGACGCCATTCGTATCGCACGCAGCGTGGTGTCCGGGCTGGCCTGGAACCGCGATGAAGTGCCCGCCAAAACGGTCAACGCACCTACGTTGTCTGCCGATGATCTACTCGGTCTGCTGTCCAACGATTTGCGTCAGCCCGTGGACATGCGCGAGGTCATTGCGCGCATCGTCGATGGATCGCAACTGCTCGACTTCAAGCCGCTCTACGGCGCGGCCACGCTCTGCGCGCAGGGCCAAATCGACGGGCATACGGTGGGCTTCATCAGCAACAACGGGCCCATCGACGTGGCGGGGGCCAACAAGGCCACACACTTCATTCAATGGATGTGCAAGCTCGGCCAGCCCATCATCTATCTGCAGAACACCACCGGCTACATGGTCGGCAAGGACAGCGAGCAGGCCGGGATGATCAAGCACGGCTCCAAGATGATTCAGGCGGTGACCAACGCTTCAGCCTTCGTGCCGCAGATCACGATTCAATGCGGCGCAAGTTTTGGCGCGGGCAACTACGGCATGTGCGGGCGCGCTTTCGAGCCGCGCTTTCTGTTCCAGTGGCCCAACGCACGCACCGCCGTGATGGGCGGCGAGCAGGCGGCCAAGACCATGCAGATCGTCGCCGAGGCCGCCATGGCACGCAAAGGGATCGAGCCCGACCGCGAGGCCATGCAGCGCCAGACGGATCGCATCGTGAGCGAATTCGATCGCCAGGCCGATGCCTTCTACACCAGTGGCCACATGCTCGACGACGGACTCATCGACCCCCGCGACACGCGCTCCGTGCTCGCGCAATGCCTGGCCATTTGCGCCGATGCACGGCGGCGCGAACTGCAGCCACTGCAGTTTGGCGTACCGCGCATGTAGCCCCAAACCTAACGGCATCGCAGCGCATCCACACTGCCCCCGCAGCGTTCAGACATTCAAGGAGACAACTCATGCAATGGACTCACGAGCATCAGGAAATACAGCGCAGTTTGAAGCGCTACATCCATGACCAGATCAACCCGTTTGTCGATGAGTGGGAAGAGGCGGGGATCTTTCCGGCGCATCAGGTGTTCAAGGGGCTTGGCGACCTGGGATTGCTGGGCCTCACCAAGCCCGAGGCGTTTGGCGGCGCGGGGCTTGACTACTCCTACGCAGTTGCCATGTCGGAAACGCTGAGCGAAATCCCTTGCGGCGGCATCCCCATGGCGATTGGTGTGCAGACCGACATGTGCACCCCGGCGCTCGCCAAACACGGCAGCGATGAGCTGCGCCGCGAGTTCCTCGCACCGGCCATTGCGGGCGACATGGTGGGCTGCATCGGAGTGAGCGAACCCGGCGCAGGAAGCGACGTATCTTCGCTGCGCACCTTCGCCAAGAAGGATGGTGACGACTACATCATCAACGGCGAAAAAATGTGGATCACCAACAGCCTGCAGGCCGACTGGATGTGCCTGCTCGCCAACACCAGCGAGCCCGCTGCGGACGGTAGCAAGCACCACAACAAGAGCCTGATCATGGTGCGACTGCGCGAGAACGGAAAACTCGTTCCCGGCATCACGGTGAACAAGATTCGCAAGATCGGCATGCTCTCGAGCGACACCGGTCATCTGCATTTTGACGACGTGCGCGTGCCGCGCCGCAACCTCATCGGCGAAGAGGGCAAGGGCTTCATCTACCAGATGCAGCAGTTCCAGGAAGAGCGCATGTTCGCCGCTGCCTGCAACTCCGGCGGTCTGCGCAAGCTGATCGACCAGACCGTGGAATACGCACAGCAACGCGCCATGTTCGGCGAGCGCCTGGCCGACATGCAGTGGTTCCAATTCAAGATGGGTGAGCTGGCGACCGAAGTGGAATGCCTGCGCGCACTGCTCTACCGCGCCTGCGAGCTGTATGTGAGCGGCCAGAACGTGCTCGAGCTGGCGACCATGTGCAAACTCAAATCGGGCCGCACCAATCGGCTGGTAGCCGACACCTGCCTGCAGTTCTGGGGCGGCATGGGATTCACCTGGGACAACCGCATCTCGCGCGCTTACCGCGACGGGCGTCTGGGTTCCATTGGCGGTGGTGCTGACGAAGTCATGCTGGGCATTCTCGCCAAGGTCATGGGCATCGCCAACCATCCCCAGCGGCGCTGAGACACCGAGAAAGTGCCCCCGATGAAACGCATTCTGATCGCCAATCGCGGAGAGATCGCCCGGCGCGTGATCCACACCGCGAACGCCATGGGCATGGACACCGTGGCCGTCTACTCCGAGCCCGACGCACACGCCCTGCACGTGCGCGAGGCCACCACCCGGTATGCGCTGGGTGGCACCACCTCGGCGGAGAGCTATCTCGACATCGCCAAGCTGCTGCAGGCCGCCAAGGCCACCGGTGCCGACGCCGTACACCCTGGCTACGGCTTTCTGAGCGAGAACGCGGC
>CALMCS010000013.1 GCA_937862875.1 uncultured Comamonadaceae bacterium | reverse complement strand
GTGATGCTGGGCGCGTTCACGATGACCAACACCAAGCTGTTGCTGCTCAGCAAGATCGGCAAGGCCTACGACCCGGTGACCAACACCGGCGTGGTCGGCAAGAACTTCTGCTATCAGGCCAATTCGGGCGTGACCATGTTCTTCAAGAACGAATGGCTCAACCCGTTCCTAGCCACGGGCAGTACGCAGATCTACATGGACGACTTCAACAACGACAACTTCGACCACAACGGACTGGGTTTCCTGGGCGGCGGCGGCATCGGCGCCAGCATGTTCCATGGCCGGCCAATTCGCGGTCGGCGCTTGCCACCGGGCACTCCGCAATGGGGCACGGCGTGGAAGAAGGCCAGCCAGGATTGGTATGCGCACTCGATGGCACTGGGCATTCAGGGCAGCTGCTATCCGCACCGCGAGAACTACATCGATCTGGATCCGAACTACGCCGATGCCTACGGTCGACCCCTCGTGCGCATGAACTTCGACTGGCGCGACAACGAGGTGAAGATGTCCGCCTTCGTGACCAAGAAGATGGAAGAGATCGCCAAGGCATCGGGTGCCGACATCGTGGGGCCGGCCAATTCGTTGAAGCCGCACTACAACACGCAGTCGTACAGCAGCACCCACATCACGGGCGGAACCATCATGGGCGCGGACCCCAAGAACAGCGTGGTGAACCAGCATCTGCAGCACTGGGATGCCGACAACCTGTTCATCGTCGGTGCCTCGGTCTTCGCGCACAACTCGGGCTACAACCCGACGGGTCCGCTGGCGGCATTGGCGCTGCGTGTGGGCGACGACATGGTGAGTTACGTGAAGAACCCACGCCGTTTGGCGTGATCGGCCAACCGAGCGATGCCATCGCATTCAAAAACAAGGAGTCGACGATGAACCAGAAGAAAACGCTGACGATGTCCGCAACCGCTGCGGCGCTGCTCACGCTCTGCACCCTGCAGGCCGCCAACGCGCAGAACGTGGATCACGGCAAGGAGGTGTACGCACAATGCGCCGCCTGTCATTCGATTGACGGCAGCAACGGCGCAGGGCCCTCGCTCAAAGGCGTATACGGACGACAGGCCGCGACAGAGCCGGGCTTTCGTTTCAGCCGCGGCATGAAGAAGGCCACCTACGCGTGGGATGACAAGACGCTGGATGCCTACATTGCCGATCCGCAGAAGGCGCTGCCTGCCAATCTGATGCCGTTCTCGGGTCTTCCGAACGCGCAGGATCGGACGGATTTGATTGCTTATTTGAAGACGTTGAAGTAAGCAACTTTTCAGCAGCATCCCTGCAAGGCGCAGGCCACGCTCCAGTATGGAGAACGAGGCCTGCGCCTCTTTGTTTTTCTGCCAAGGGGAAACCCGACCATACGGTTGACTATTAACGCGCATCAAAAACAATGATTGGTCGAACCCCGCCGCCTTGCCTACAGTCCTTGCATCCCCCACCTCATCAGGAGACATCAGATGCAAAAAACTTGGGTAGCAACCGCCATCGCAGCGGTATCGGCGGGTCTTTTCAGTGCCTCCATCGCACAGGCCGGCACGGTGACCGTGCTCACCTCGTTCCCCAAGGAGCTGACAAGCGCCTACCAAAAAGCGTTTGAAGCGGCCAATCCCGGCATCAAGATTGAAATCCTGAACAAGAACACC
>CALMCS010000012.1 GCA_937862875.1 uncultured Comamonadaceae bacterium | reverse complement strand
GTGCTCCTGGTATGGCAAGCCGCGCGCTGATGGGCGGCCAGGGTGAGTCGCGCGTGTTCGGTAGGGCGACGTGTGTAGCGGAACCCTAGTGATCCTTCAGCCGAGACGCGGCCAATTTCAAGAGTGGCAAAAATTCGGCACGCGCTTGTTCTTCCGTGAACTCCCCCGAAATCAAACTCACGTTGACCGAGGCAACCACTTCGCCCATTGTGTTGCGAACGGGTACGGCGAGTCCGCTGATGGACTCGTCGTATTCTGCGTCTGACCACGCATAGCCCTGTTCCCTCGTCTTGGCGACGGCGGTGCGAAGTTGGGCTTTGTCGGTGACGGTGCGCGGCGTGAGCGGCAAGAGTTCTGTGGACTGCAGGTAGTCGTCAAACTGTGGTTCTGACAGACCGGCAAGCAGCACCCGTCCCATGGAAACTGAGTAGGCGGGCAACCGGCTGCCGATGGACGGGCTGAACGCAAGAATGCGTTTGGTGTGAAAGCGCTGGATGTACACGATGTCACTGTCATCCAGAACAGAGACCGCACACGATTGCTTCATGCGCGTGCCAAGTTCTTCAAGCACCAACTGCGATTGCCGCCAGAACGGCAAGGTGTAGAGATAGGTCATTCCAAGGCGCAGCACCTTGGGTGTAAGCCAGTAGTCCTTTTCATCGGACCCCACAAATCCCAAGTCGATCAACGTCAGCAGGAAGCGCCGCACGACCGTGCGCGGCAAATCGGACGCTTCGCTGATCTGGGCAATGTTCTGCCTGCCCGTGGATTGGCCCATCACCTCGATCACGCGCAGGCCGCGTGCAAAGGTTCTGACAAACGTTTCGCTTTCTGGTGTCGCCATAGGGAATTCCCTCAACAGGGTTGACGTAGGTGGAGAAAATTTTCAGAATGAGCGTAGAGCGGTTTGTTGTGACCGCTAAGCGGACATTGTACATCATGTCCTTCGCAATTCAAATCATTGGGCCATCATGAAAGAGACACAGTTCGAGACCGATTTCTGGAAAGACGAGAACCTGCGCAAGGCGTGGGATGACATTGTTCCCGGCGAGCCGCGCAAGACGATTCCGTACACGCTGACGCTGGACGCCATCCAGAAATACTGCCGCGTCGTGAACGACATGCACCCTCTGTATTTCGACGAGGAATACGCAAAGAAGTCGCGCTACGGTGGTTTGATCGCGCCCCCAGCGATTCATATCCTGCTGATGTTCTCGTGCACGCCAACGGATGACTGGATGCGCAGCCCAGGTACGGTGAATGCAGGCCAGTCCTGGAGCTACAACAAGCCTGCTCGTCCCGGCGATGTGATCCGCCTCGAGGCGCGTGCGCTCGACAAATTCATCAAGAAAGACCGTTTGTTTGTGGTCCACGACAACGTGTTCTTCAACCAGAACAACGAAGTGATCTGCTCCGGTCGCGGCTGGACCATTCGCCCGCAGTAATTGAAATCAAAAAATCACCAGACAGGAGATATCGAAATGAGTTTTGACAAGTTGAGCATTGGCCAGGAAATTGTTGGCGCGTCTTTTTCTCCCACCCGCGAAACCATCCGCGATTTTTGTGAGGCGTCTCTGGACTTCAATCCACTGCACCTCGACGACAACTACATGAAGGGTGATTTCGGCAAGACCAACTTTGGCGGAATCATCATGCATGGCATGAACAACTTCGGCGTCATCACCAGGATGTTGACCGACTGGCTCTACGAGCAGGACGCTACGCAGCGCCGCCTCGAGACCCGTTGGAAGTCACCGGTGAAGCCGGGCGACACCATCACGCCGAAGGCGCGTATTACAGCGCTGAAGAAAACCGATTCGAGTCGCTGGGTCAGTTTCGACGTGGAAGTCACCAATCAGCGTAACGAAGTGGTGGCGGTGGGCGAGGCAATGGCCGAATTCCCGGTCTGAGCTGGCAGTCAACAGAACGATTCAAACTACTTAGGAGACAACGGCATGGGAGTGATATCAAGATGGAGCAAGTGTGCTTTGGGCGTGGTCGGTGTGCTGGCCGCAGGGCTGGCCATGAGCCAGAGCTACCCAACTCAACCCGTCAAAATCGTGGTGCCATTTCCTGCCGGGGGCACGACCGACATTCTGGCGCGTCAGTTGGCGGCCGAGCTGATGAACAAATGGGCTACACCGGTTGTCGTTGACAACAAGGCGGGTGCAAGCGGAACGATTTTTTCGGAGCAACTGGCACGCACTCCCGCCGATGGGTATACGTTGATGTTGACGGCCACGCACCACGTCATCAATCCTGGTCTCTACAAGAGCCTGCGCTACGACACCAAGACTGGATTCACGCCGTTGGCTCAAGTGGCGGTGGTTCCCAACCTGTTGCTGGTCAACCCCGCGCTGCCTGTGAAAACCGTGCAGGAACTGATTCAGTACGGCAAGGACAACCCTGGCAAGCTGAGCTTTGGCTCGGCGGGAACCGGTGGCGCGAATCACCTGTCGGGTGAACTGTTCAAGTCGATGACCGGCGTGCAGATGGTGCACGTGCCTTACAAGGGTGCCGCTCCGGCACTGAATGACTTGTTGGGTGGCACGATTCCCGTGATGTTCGACTCGATCACCGGGGTCATTCAACAAGTGAAGGGTGGCAAGCTGCGCGCTCTGGGCGTCACGTCGCTCAAACGCTCGTCGGCCGCGCCAGATATTCCTACATTGGATGAGGCGGGAGTC
>CALMCS010000011.1 GCA_937862875.1 uncultured Comamonadaceae bacterium | reverse complement strand
ATCCTTTGGTCCACGGTTCAAGTCCGTGTGGGCCCACCACTTTGAAAGCCGCGCATTGCGCGGCTTTCGTCGTTTCTGGCATTTGAAAAAACTGGTCGCCTGGATTGCACAAAATGCGTTCCATCCAAGATTCGTCCAATTCTGTTTTTGGACGGGCCTTCACGCCACTTCTGCGACCACAGGTTTCGCTGCCAAGATACCGGCCAGCGGATTCAAAGTGACAAACTCCGCCATGTGGCCAGGACTGAAGTGCGCGTACGTCTGTGTCATGGCCAGCGTTGCATGCCCGAGTACTTTTTGAAGCGTCAGGATAGCCAGCTAGCTGCGCACAAGCATGGACCAACACCGCCGCCAGACAATGCCGGAGAGTTCGTACGCAATGCCACCAGCGCGCCGTCGTTGAGCGAGAAATTAAAGCCCATCACCGGATAGCAAAAACCCGCCAATTGGCGGGCTAAATATGCAGCGACTTACCAACTGCCGTAGGGGATTCCGTACTTTTCGACATATAGTTTTGACGCATCCTGCAATGGATAGTAAGTACCACCTGAAAGCCCTAAATCAGGCCCCTTTGGCTCTATTTCTACTTGAGCGCGTGCGACTTTGATTGCTCGCCGACACTCGTCCAGTGCCCACACTTGGACGATACCGCCGGGAGCTAGCCCCAGCCGTACAGACGCACGCTTGGGAAGAAAAGTAGTATCAGGAACACTTGAGCACTCTTTGGTCAGGGCATTGCGCATGACCTGCCGTGCACTTTCGGGTATCTCGATCCAGCCTTGGTAGGTTTGTGGCTCGACAAGCGATTGCCAGCGAACATAGATACGTACCGGAAGTTTTGCATCTACCACATGTCTTTCTTTGCCTCCTCCAGTAACCAGCCAGCCACTTGCTCCCTGAGTGCCGTTTTTCCTCCCTCCGGAAGAGCTGCTTCCAATCCTACGGTACATGTTCCCATCGACATCGACAGTGGCACTGTCCTCAACCCAGCCGTCCATGGCGTAGGGAGTGATAAAGCCCAGCGCCCACGGGCCGGTGGCCAGATCCGAATGTCCCGAAGCTTGGCAACCGCCCGTTAAAAGTGCTCCTAACAAAATCCATAGTGTTCGCACGCTTGTTACTCCTAGTCGGGTACGTTGGGATGCTGTACGCGGATCCCGTCCGTGGTAGGGGCGTTAAAATAAACCAATCCCGTGCGTGGCGTGGTGCCTTGCAACTTCCTGGGAGGGTTCCAGTTGGCTGAGGTGTGAATATACTTCAGCTTGAGCAACTGCTCTTCCGCTGGCGTCGTGCTGTAGTCACCAGATACAAAGCGATCACAAAGTGCTCGAAGCTCTGCCGGAATGGCATAGCGCGAAGACTTATCGTTGATTGGTATGAATCGTACTCCCTGTTGCTTGGCCAGTTCGTACATGACCCGCAGGTAAACCCGCGACAGCTCACCTCGTACTGGTCGCTTAAGCTGCAACGCCGCGTAGACACGCTTGGTAGGGTTCAAGCGATCCTGCTGAGACGGAGGTAAGCTCCGAACATAGGGTGTAACGATCTCCAGCATCTCTGCCGGCCAACCTTTGGCCTCCCACTTCGCCTTCACTTGTTGGGCATCGCGATAGATTGAGGTGTATTTCACATCGGTCGTTACGGCAACGTCCAGCGCTTGCATGGGACTGATCAGCAGGAGCTCTTCAGACTCGGGGTAGTAACCGCCGCCAATGTCCGAATGCACACCGGGCAAGTTGAATTCAGGATGATCGGCTTTCACGCGGGTCAGCGGGAAGTTGGCGCGTACTTCATCACGAGCCGCCAACTGGACGACTTTGGGGAACAAGCTGCGAGGCAGATAGAGATTAAGCCAAGGCGCTTTCTGACTTCGCACATAACCCAGATTAGCTAGGCCACCAACCGACGCCACCGTGTCGAACAATCCGATAAATCCCACTTGGATATCTCGCTGGTACTCACCGCCGAAAGCCTCTTGAAACGCTCGACGAAACATCTTGATGGTTTCACCCAGAGGCCCCTTCTGTCCCTGCGCGACTTCATTGGCAAAGTGCCGCGCAGCAGCTGCTCCCCGACTGAAACCAAAAGTGTCGAAGGTCAGATTCACAATCCTAGAATCCGGGTTGGTTTGCGAAAAGTCATAGATGATTCGCCCAATTTCTCTAAAGGCCCCTTCAACTTTAGCTGTCACGCCCGTTGCTCCGCGCCCCATGGCAGCTCCCATCATGCTGTCTTCTTCGCCGGATGAAGTGCCTATACCCTCTATGTAGAGTGCCTGGAAAAAATGGCGCTGTTCGCCTTCGCCCTGAATCTCATCGGATGAGAAATACAAATCACTGAGTTTTTTGACGTTCGACTCATCATTCGCATAACTGCTGTCAGGATCACTCATGTACGGTTTGCAGGCCGCATCTAGGTCTTCAGGTTTGATGGGGTGATTGGCACCGCACAGCACCCCCAATATGCCATTGTTTGCGTTGTTCAATGTTCCGTCAAAAAACACGCCAATGCGCAGAGTAATCGCGACAGAACTGTCTTCCTCAAGCTCCTCCTCTTCTTCCTCTTCCTCCAGACTGGAGTTATCCACAAGGGCGGCAGGCTCCAGCGAAGGCGCCAGGACCGAGTCGGCGGGTACATAGCTGGAGGGGGCGGGCAGATGAGCAGGCATCGGACTAACGGGAGCGACCGGTGCAGGCGTGGAGCTGTTACCGATGATGATGCTCGATGAACCGCCGATGATGGTGTCGCCATGCGTACCTTGCGAACCAGTGACTAAGGCGGCTTGGCC
>CALMCS010000010.1 GCA_937862875.1 uncultured Comamonadaceae bacterium | reverse complement strand
TACGCAGCCACTGACTTGGGCCGAAAGTCGCAATACTGCGCCACGCTGCATTCCCAGCAGCGCGGCTTGCGGGCCTGGCATACGTAGCGGCCCAGCAGGATCAGCCAGTGGTGGGAGTCGACGGCGTACTCGGCTGGGACGCGTTGGATGAGTTGCAACTCCACCGCCAGCGGGTCCTTGCCGGGGGCCAGGCCGGTGCGGTTGCTGACGCGGAAGATGTGGGTGTCCACGGCCATGGTGGGTTGGCCGAAGGCGACGTTCAGAACCACGTTGGCGGTCTTTCGTCCGACGCCGGGCAGGGCCTGCAGTTCGTCGCGGGTGCGCGGCACGATGCTGTGGTGGCGCTCGACCAGAATCTGGCAGGTTTCCATCAGGTGCTTGGCTTTGCTGCGGTACAGGCCAATGGTCTTGATGTAGCTCTCGAGCTTGTCGAGGCCCAGATCGAGGATGGCCTGCGGGGTGTTGGCGACCGGGAAGAGTTTGCGGGTGGCCTTGTTCACGCCCACATCGGTGGCCTGTGCGGAGAGCAGGACGGCGGTCAGCAGCTCGAAGACGGTGGTGTATTCCAACTCCGTATTGGGCAGCGGGTTGGCGGCCTTCAGGGTGGCGAAGAATGGCTCGATGTCGCTCTTTTTCATGGTGGCGCATTGTCGCAGCACCGGAGAAACTGTGCTGGCCCGTCGCGGGTGGATTTTCCCGGAAAGATCTGCGAAAGATCCTCGAAAAAACCCGACCGCCTTCATGAGGGGCTGCAATGCAAGACAATGTTGCAGGTTCTCAGAATACTGCGAAGGATTTTCCGGATGAAATTTGCTGACCGTTTAAACAACGTCGAGACATCGGCGATTCGTGAGTTGTTCAAGTTGCTGGGCAAGCCCGGCATCATCAGTTTCGCTGGCGGTTTTCCTGACAGCGCGATGTTCGACGTTCCCGGCATTCAGGCGGCCAGCGAGCGCGTGCTGACGGAAGAGCCCGGTTCGGCGCTGCAATATGGCGCGACCGAAGGCTACCAGCCGCTGCGCGAGCAACTGTCGGCGTTCATGGCCACCAAGGGTGCCAAGGATGTCGCGCCCGATCAGTTGATCGTCACCACCGGCAGTCAGCAGGCGCTGGATCTGCTCGGCAAGACCATGATCAACCCGGGCGACAAGGTGATCGTCGAAGGTCCTACCTTTCTGGCCACGATTCAGTGCTTCCGCCTGTACGGCGCGGAAGTGATCAGCGCGCCCGTCGACAAGGACGGCGTGGATCCCGAGGCGCTCGAGAAGTTGATCGTCGAGCACCAGCCCAAGATGGTCTATCTGATCCCCACCTTCGGCAATCCGAGCGGTGCGACCTTGACGCTGGAGCGCCGCAAGCAGATTCTCCCGATGGCGGTGAAGCCCCCAGTGCTGGTGGTGGAGGACGATCCTTATGGCGATCTGTACTTCGACCAGGCACCACCAGCAAGCCTGCTGTCGCTGAGCGCGAGCGTGCCGGGCAGCCGTGAATGGCTGGCGCATTGCGGTTCGCTCAGCAAGGTGCTGTGCCCCGGTTTGCGCATTGGCTGGTTGATCGCCAATCCCGAATTGCTGGCGCGTGCCACCATGTGCAAGCAGTTCAGCGATGCACACACCAGCACCTACGCGCAGGCCACGGCGGCGCAGTATCTGCGTTCGGGCGTGATGCCGCAAACCCTGGCCCGCGTGCGTGCGGTCTACGCCAAGCGCGCTCAGGCCATGTGCGATGCGCTGCGTTCCGAGTTGGGCGATGCGGTGGAGTTTGTGCAGCCGCAGGGCGGTCTGTTCCTGTGGGTGCGACTGACCGGTGCGAATGGTCAGGAGCGCGACGCCAATGCGCTGGCCAAGCGTGCCATCGAGCAGGGCGTGGCCTTTGTTCCCGGTGCGCCGTTCTTCAGCCAGAACCCCGACCCGTCCACGCTGCGCCTGTCGTTTGCCACGGCCGACGAAGAGAAGATCCGCGAAGGTATCGCGCGTCTGAAAAAGGCCTTCAAGGCCTGACCTGAGCTGCCGTCTCGCTTCCCCGAACCGGCATGCTTGACCTAATTGACCAGGCACGCCTTTTTTGGGAGGAGTGCGAGAGGCACACGAAATGACCGACTTGAACGAACAAACCGACCAGCGATTGAGTGATCTGGAGATCAAGGCGAGCTACGCCGAAGATCTGCTGGACCAACTCAATCTCACCATCTATCGCCAGCAGGAGCAGATCGACAATCTGCTGCGCGTGGTGACCGATCTGCGCAAGCAGTTGCCGGAGGCCGGTGCTCCGGGCTCTGGCCAAGGTGCTGTGGATGAACGTCCACCGCACTATTGAAACGACGGAATTGCACACGGATCGGCTGACGGCGACCCATAACCAAAAAATGGGTGCCGGGGCGTGAATCTGCCTCGGGACCCGGGAGACAAAACCATGCAATACCGCAATCTGGGCAAAAGCCCACTCAAGGTGTCCACGCTGTGCCTCGGCACGATGATGTTCGGCGATCAGACCGAGCACGCCGAGGCGGCCTCCATCGTGGCGCATGCCCACGAACATGGCGTGAACTATGTGGATACCGCCGACGTCTACACGCGCGGCGCGTCCGAGACCATGCTCGGCAAGATCCTGCAGGGCCAGCGCAACGACTGGGTGTTGGCCACGAAGTTGGGCAACAAGATGTCGGATCGCCCGAACGAAAGCCAATACTCGCGCACGTGGATGCTGCGCGAGGTGGACGAGAGTCTGAAGCGTCTGCAGACCGACCACATCGACATTCTGTATCTGCACCGTGACTACAACGACATGGACTTGCAGGAGCCGCTGTACGCGCTCGATGCCTTGATGCGCTCGGGCAAGATTCGCTACTGGGGTGTCTCCAATTTCCGCGCCTGGCGCATTGCGGAGCTGGTGCATGGCGCGCGCCAGATCGGCATGCCCGGCCCGGTCGTGTGCCAGCCGTATTACAACCTGCTCAATCGCATGCCCGAGGTGGAAATTCTCCCGGCCTGCGAGACCTACGGCATGGGTGTGACCTCGTACAGCCCGATCGCGCGCGGCGTGTTGACCGGCAAATATCTGCCCGGTCAGGCACCACAGGAGGGCACGCGCGCGGCGCGTGGCGATCGCCGCATGTCGGAGACCGAGTTCCGCGAAGAGTCGCTGCAGATTGCGCAAACCCTCAAGCAACATGCCGAACAACGCGGCATTTCGCTGGCCCAGTTTGCGACCGCCTGGGTGTTGGCGCATCGCGCCATCAGTTCGGTGATTGCCGGGCCGCGCACCCTGGCGCAATGGCAGGATTATTTCCCGGCGCTGGACTACGTCGTGACGCCCGAAGACGAGCAATTGGTGAACGAGTTGGTCGCGCCGGGCCATCCTTCCACGCCGGGTTACACCGACCCCGCCTATCCGCTGAGCCCACGCCGACGCGGTTAAGCGCGTTGCGTCGGTAGTGGATGTTCAGTCGCTGCGCAGCGGCTCCTTGGCCTGCTGCTCCAACTGCTCGATCAGGAACTGCGTGAACGCACGCGGGCCTTCGGGCAGGGTGCGGTCCGCCAGCGTCTGAACCTCCACGTTTCTCCCGACCATGCCGCGCTCGCGGATCGGTGCGGCGTGCAACTCGCCGCGCAGGACGCGGTCGCGCACGGTGATGTCTCCCGCGATCGAGACCCCTCCGCCGTGCAGCACGAAGTGCACCAGGGCATCGAACTGGTTGCACACCAGCACGGGCTCGAAGATCAATCCTTTCTGACTGCAGGCAATGTCGAAGAGCTGGCGCACGGTGTTTTCCGGGTCGGGCAGGGCGATGGCGTGCGGCTGCAGTTGCTGCAGGCTCAGGTGTTGGTGTGCGCTGAGGGGATGGTCTTTGCGCATGAACGCGTAGATCGATGACGGGCTGCGGTAAGCCACCGAGATATCGCGCTCCACGCTGCGGCTGTAGGTGAGTGCGATGTCCGCGTCACCGCGCAGCAAGGCCTGTGTGGCCGCCTGGGGGCCGCACACCCGCAACTGGAATTGCATGCCCGGATGGCTGCGGCGAAATTGCGCGATCACGCGCGGCAGAAACTCGATCGCAAAGCCCGATGAGCTGCAGATGCGCACCATGCCGCGGTGCAGTCCCTGCAGCGCCTGAATGTCGGACACCACCCGTTCCGCCTCCATGGCAACGCGCCGCGCATGGGCGGCCAACACTTCGCCTTCGGGGCTGGGCACCATGCCGCGCGGTCGCCGCTCGAACAGCGATACGCCCAGCAACGCCTCCAGTGCGCCGATCTGGCGACTCACCGCCGAGGGCGTCACGTTCAGTCGCTGGGCGGCATCGCTCACCGATCCCGAGCGGACGACCTCGAGCAAATAGCGCAGCGCCGTGTCCTGCAACTGCGCGGACAGGACCGAGGTGGGGCGATTGCTTTGCATAAAACGCAAGGGTTGGTGGAGGATTTGTCGATTGTGCGCAAAGCAACATGACCCTAGAGTGGAATGCACGAATCACCGCATTCGTGCACGCCGCATTCCGATGAGTGGAACGACGGCGGGGCAGACCACACAAGATGGAGACAGAATTTCGCATGAGCACTTTCATGAGCACTTCCCCCACCAACGCACCGCAAGCCGTGCGCTCGAGCGGTGGCATCGTCGAACTGACTGCCACCGAACTGTCGCAGGCGATTCACGCACGCGACGTGTCCTGCGTCGACGTATTGGATGCGTTTCAGGCGCAGATCGATCGCTTCAACCCGCAGGTCAATGCCATCGTCGCACCGATGCCGCGCGAGGCGCTGCGCGCACAAGCGGCTGAACTGGACGCGCAACTCGCACGTGGCGAGAGCCGCGGCTTGATGCACGGCTTTCCCCAGGCACCGAAGGACATCATGCCGGCCAAGGGCATGGTGACCACCCGGGGCTCCCCGATCTTCAAGGGCCAGGTGTCGCAGACCGATGCCGTGGTGTTCGAGCGCATGCGGGCATCCGGTGCGCTGTTTGTGGGGCGCACCAACTCGCCGGAGTTCGGGCTCGGCGGGCACACCTATAACGAGGTCTACGGCACCACGCGCAACGCCTTCGATCCTTCACGCTCCGCAGGCGGCAGCAGCGGTGGCGCCGCCGTGAGCGTGGCGCTGCACATGCTGCCGTTGGCCGATGGCTCGGACATGATGGGTTCGCTGCGCACGCCCGCGGCCTTCAACCATGTGTTTGGCATGCGCACGTCGGTGGGCTGCATTCCGCACGGACCGACCGAAGAGTTCTTCTTTCAGCAGTTCAGCGTCGCCGGGCCGATGGCGCGCAACGTGCCGGATCTGGCCTTGATGATGTCGGTGATCGGTGGGTTCGATGCCCGTTTGCCCTTGACCCAGAAAACGCGGGTCGATTTCGCGGCCCCGCTGGAGCGCGATTTCCGCGGCAAGCGCATCGCCTGGCTGGGTGATCTCAACGGGCACTTGCCGATGGAGCCGGGCGTGCTCGCCATCTGCGAGCAGGCGCTGGTGCATTTCGAATCGCTGGGTTGCGAGGTCGAGCGCGTAGTTCCGCAGTTCGATATGGAACGTCTGTGGAACGCGTGGCTGGACCTGCGCAGTTTTCAGTTCGCAGGCACCAACCGTGCGCTCTACGACGACGCCGAAAAACGCAAGCTGCTCAAGCCCGAGGCCGTGTGGGAGATGGAGCGCGGCCTCGCACTCAGCGCCATGCAGGTGTATGACGCCGCACGTGTGCGCTCCGCCTGGTACGACTGCGTGCGCCGTCTGCACGAGACCTATGAGGCCGTGCTGCTGCCTTCGGCTCAGGTGTTTCCGTTCGATGCGGACCTCGACTGGCCGCATGCGATTGCGGGCCGAGGCATGGACACCTACCACCGCTGGATGCAGACCGTGATCGGCCCGACGCTGGCGGGATTGCCCGCACTCTCCGTGCCCGCCGGCACGAATGCGCAGGGCTGGCCGGTCGGTCTGCAGATCATTGGGCGGGCGCAGGACGACTTCGGCGTTCTGCAATTGGGACATGCCTACGACCGGGCCAGTGGAGCCTCGCGCGTGCGCAGCCCGCTGCTGGACGCCATCCGTCAGCCGGCAGTTTGAACCAAGCATCCATACAACAACAGGAGACAAGCATCGTGCGAACTTTTTTTTCACGCAAGCAATTCTTGCGCGCGGCCCTCTGTGCCTGCGCGGTGACGGGCATGACCGGCGTGTCCGGTCTGGCCCAGGCTCAGACTCAGACGCAGACGGACTATCCGCAGCGCCCCATCAAGTTGGTGGTGCCGTTTCTTGCCGGTGGAGCGACCGACATTCTCGGGCGACTGCTGGCCACGTCGCTGGGCGAACGGTTGGGGCAAGCCGTCGTGGTGGAGAACAAGCCCGGCGCAGGCACGATGGTGGCCGCAGCCATGATCGCCAAGGCACCGCCGGATGGATACACCTTGTTTTTGGGCTCCAGCAGCACGCTGGTGCT
The DNA here is from genome assembly GCA_937862875.1 of uncultured Comamonadaceae bacterium. Lineage (GTDB taxonomy): Bacteria > Pseudomonadota > Gammaproteobacteria > Burkholderiales > Burkholderiaceae_C > Diaphorobacter_A. Next base: position 1,081 of record CALMCS010000010.1, on the reverse strand, counting down.
GAACCCCGCGATTCGCAAGACGCTGGCGTATGACCCGCTCAAGAGCTTCACGATGCTGGGATCGGTCGCCACCATGGGGCAGCTTGTGGTGGTGAATCCGCAGACCCACATCAAATCGCTCAAGGAGCTGATTGCCGCCGCCAATGCGCCCGGAAACACGCTCAGCTATGCATCGTTTGGCAGTGGCTCGTCCGCGCATTTCGGTGCGGAACTGCTGCAGTCGACGATCGGCACCAAGATGACCCACGTGCCCTTCAACGGCAGCTCGCAGAGCTTGACGTCCGTGATGGCCGGGCAGGTTCCCGTGGGCATCGACACGGTGGTCGCATCGCTGCCGCAGGTGCGCGCCGGCAAGGTGCGGGCCATCGCCTCGCTCAGTGCCGAACGCCACCCGCTGTACCCGGACGTGCCGACGGTGGCCGAGAGCGGCTACCCGGGCTTTGCGTCCGAGGCCTGGTTTGCGCTCATGGGTCCGGCCGGTCTGCCTGCTCCCGTGCGCGACAAGATCGAGTCGGCGCTGGAGCATGCAATGGCGCAGCCAGAGTTGCTGCGCAAGCTGCGCGAAGTAGGCCTCAACCCGCAATGGACCAGCGGCAAGCTGTTGATGACCCGGACGGAGCGCGAGCTGCCCGAAATGAAGGCCATCGCCACGAAGGCCGAAATTCACGCGGACTAAAATGGGCCGCATCTACACCGTACCGGCCCATCCATCTTGAAACCCGAAGATCTCGAACAGCTGTTCACCACGCCCATGCCCTTTGGCAAGCACCAGGGCGTGGTCATTGCGGACTTGCCGCACAACTATCTGCACTGGTTTGCGCGCGAAGGTTTTCCCGAAGGGAAGATCGGCCAGTTGCTGGAGTTGATGTTCGAGATCGATCACAACGGTTTGCACGACTTGCTCGCACCCCTGCGACGCGCGCGCCGCTAGCCCGTCTGCTTATCGGTCAATGGGCCGGGTGTGGCGCAACATGTGCCGCACCCAGCGCCGCGCTTTTTCGGATCTTCGCGTTTCGGTATCCCAACGCGATCACCGCAGTGAGCAGAGCCTGGTAACTGGGCCCCCGAATGACGAGATAGG
>CALMCS010000009.1 GCA_937862875.1 uncultured Comamonadaceae bacterium | reverse complement strand
CGGCGATGCGGAAGCTTTCGTTGAACTTGTGCACGAGCCGGTTGGTGGTGACCCACTGGTCGCGGTCTTCGGCGCCACGGTCGCGGCGGTATTCGACTTTGCTCTGCCAGTCGGTGTCGCCGGAGGTGCGCCCGCCGTTGAGGCTGACGGCCTGGCGGTCGACGTTGCCGCCATCGACATTGGTCAGGTCGCCGTCCTGCAGGGTGAAGCCCAGGTTCCAGCCGACGCCCGGATAGAAATCCATGCCGAACGTATTGGCCAGGCCCTGCGAGCCGTCCGGATCCTTCAGGTACTGGCTCTCGTTGAACAGGTTGGTCTGCTGCGACAGCCGCCAGCGCTGGCCCACGGTCCAGCCGTTCTGCCGGTTCGGATTGAACAGCGAGTCGTACTGGCTGGTGTCGGTGGACCAGGTGTAGCTGCCGTAGAGCGACCAGTCCGGCTGCAACCAGTACTCGGCGGTCAGGCTGGCCGCATCGCCGCGGTCGCCGGTGCTGACCTCGCCGCCGACCGAGGAGCGGTCGCCGAACAGGTATTGGCCACCGACCGCGATCGCGGTGTTGTCCTCGTAGCGGCCGCCGTCGTCGTCCAGCGTCACCTGGATCCTTAGTTTGACCCCGGCCATCATGTAGGCTAAAGTAAGGATTCCTTTCTTAAAGGAATGCTGTCATGCTCGCCAAGATGACCTCAAAGAACCAGATCACCCTTCCCAAGTCCGTGGTCGCGCAACTTCCGCCCTCCGAATACTTTGAGGTGGAGGCGGTGGATGGGCGGCTGATGTTGACGCCAGTGCGCCTGCAAAAAGCCGACGCTGTACGGGCCAAGTTGGCGGCGCTGGGCATTGACGAGCGCGACGTGCGTGACGCCGTGGCGTGGGCGCGCCAGGGTGACTGAATCGCCGGCAGGCCAGCGTCTGCGGGCGGTGCTGGATACCAATGTTGTGCTGTCGGCGCTGCTGTTCGATTCGGGGCGCTTGAGTCCATTGCGCCACCACTGGCAGAGCGGCCGCATCGTTCTGCTGGTGAGCAAAGCCACCGCGCAGGAATTGCTGCGTGTTCTGGCGTATCCGAAATTTCGCCTGACTGCGGCTGAGCGCGACGAGTTGCTGGCGAACTATCTGCCGTATGCCGAGGCGGTGACCGCGCCGGAATCGTCGACCGAGCTACCGCAGTGCCGCGACCCGAAAGACCAGATGTTTCTGCTGCTCGCGCATGCGGGCAACGCCGATGTGCTGGTGACGGGTGACGACGATCTGCTCCAACTGGCGACCCCTGCGCCATCGCCTTTCACCATCTGCACGCCCGCCGCATTGCTGCAGCGGCTGACACCAAGCGACAATTGAAGCCATGAAACTCGCCGAAGCCCTGCTCATCCGCGCCGACCAGCGCAAGAAAATGCTCTCTCTGCGCGAGCGCATCGCGCAGAACGCCATGGCGCAGGAGGGCGATTCGCCGCGCGAGGACATCGCCAAGCTGATTGCCGAATGCTTTGCCGTCATCGCCGAGCAGCAGGCGCTGGTGCTGAAGATCGACGTCGCCAATGCCGCCGCCAAGCTGCCGGATGGGCGGCCGCTGGCCGCCGTGCTGGGCCAGCGCGACGTGCTGATGCAGCAGCACAGCGTGCTGAAAAGCGCGGTAGACGCCACGCACAAGGAAGAAGATCGCTACAGCCCGCGCGAGATCAAGTGGGTGCCGCAGATCGACGTCGCGGCGACGCAAAAGCAGATGGAAGACTATTCGCGCAAGATTTGTGAGCTGAACGTGCAGATTCAAGAGACCAACTGGCGCGTTGAGCTTGAAGACTGATGACTATGATTTTGAGAGCTGCTTGCGCTTTTCCCTCAAGCGCTGGCGGCTGATTTGACTGATATTTTTCTGGAGCGTACCGGGCGAGCACAAGACCCCGGCTGGTCGCCAGGGGGTTGAAAACATACTGGGGACCCTGTCACGGCGCGAGGGGCAGCGCCAAACGATGACCCATCAGCCCGCCACCCCTGACCCCGTACCCCGCACTGCGCACACATCACCACCATGTGCTGACGGTACGCTCCACCCTTTCCACCGCGGGCGCGTCACGGCGATCGCGGCGCGCGTTCAGCCCTGCTTGCGCACCGGCAAGTTCTTGGCGCGCCATTCGGGCATGCCGCTGCGCAGCCAGTAGACCTTGGCAAAGCCCATCTTCTTCGCCTGCTCGGCGGCCTTGTACGACTTCCAGCACTCGGGCCCATTGCAGAAGAACACCGTGGGCTTGGACTTGTCGAGCTTGCCGATGGCGCTCAGGTCGTCGAGCTTGGCGTCGTAATCGCGCTCTTTCAGGCTCTTCTCGCCATAAGGGGCGGAGATGGCGCCCTGAATGGTCTCGTTGTTGAATTCCTGCGCCGAGCGCGTGTCGACGAGTGCCGGCTTTTCGTTGCCGGCGATGAGCTTGGCCACGTCTTCTGCCGACACGCGCGTCACGCCGTCAAGCGCATCGGGTGTGTGAATGCCGAGCGAGGCCAGGTAAACGAGCTTCTGTTCGCCGTCGGCGGACGCGGCGGCCAGCGCCGGTTGGCCGGGCAGCACGCCTTCTGGCGCCGTGGCCCAGCGGGCGATCTTGGTCTGCAGCTCGGCTGCCACGTTCTTGTGGCTCAACACCGCCAGGCCTGCCGGCGTTTCGCGGCTGGTCAGCAGCACGCGGCCCTTGCCCGGATTGGCCGCGAGCCATTTCTCTGCCTCGCTCGATTCAGCCACCGTGGCATCGGTGGCCCCGAGGCCCAGTGCGTTCAGGCCAGCGCCGCGGGTGTTCTGGAACTCGACCTTGCCCAAATCCTTGAGCGACATCCTGGCCTGATCCAGCATGCCGCGCGCGATGTATGAGCGCAGAGAATCTTGCTGCGGCAGGTAAAGGCGTTTGCCCTTGAGCGCTTGCACGCTGGCGATCTGAGGCTGCGACACCAGCACAAAGGTGCGGGTGGCACCGTGGCGGCGGCGCCCTTTCGTAGCTCGTCGCTGTTGCTTCGCTTCAGCACGAACTGGAAGCTATAAAGAACCTCCATTAGGCGCTCTAGGTTGTTCTTGAATTCTCCCGCGCCCAGGTCAAATCCGAGGTGCTTCGCAAGAGCCTCCCGTTCTTCGGCACTCGGAAACTGCACGTCGTCGAACCCAGGGGCCGCGGCCAGGAATTCCACGGCCAGCGGCGCCATCGTCGGGATGCCCTTTTGTTGCCCTTCGCGCGACAGTGACGAGCATCCCGAGCCGAAAAGGAACGATAGATGTTTGGCATTGAGCGCGTCCTGCAAGTTCTCGCGCACCCTTGATGCAGCCCGCTCCCAGACGAAAGGTGCCCCATCCTTCGGGGCGACCACATCGTCTGCACCTTTGAAAAACGAGAACTTTGCCTCTGCCGCCTGTTCGTCCATCGTGCCCTCCCTTGGCGCTTTGCGCCTATTGAAGCGCCAGTATTACATTGAGGCGCCTGCCACAGGTGCGCAGCGCGTGGAGCTAAATACTTCCTGTCGGGCGCGCTAGGGCCTGTTAACACATTCTCAGTCCATCTGCGACAAGCACGAAGCTGATGAA
>CALMCS010000008.1 GCA_937862875.1 uncultured Comamonadaceae bacterium | reverse complement strand
GGCATGACGTTCACGGTACTGACTTTCTTGTTGGCGTTGGAGTATTCGAGCTTCAACCAGCAGTTGGAGTACAGCGCTTCCGTCACGGCTTCAAAGACTTCCGTGGCAATCTTGGGAGCGATCAGTGGTTGGCTTGTGGCAACCACTCGGATCTTCTTGGCCCATTCGCGCTCCAGCTTGGCGTTGTCGTTATTTTGGAGATTGCGATGTGCCTGCGTGAAAAAAGCATCCATGGAGCGCATGATCCGCGCCGGCAACAGTTGCCGCAGATGTTGCTCTGCAAGGTGAAGCAGCAGCGACTCCTGGGTCGTCAGATGCGGCAGCGCAAAGGCCTTGGAACCACTCTTCCACGAATAGCCGTAAGGTTTGCTGCGGTCATCGCATTCGATATCGAAGTGCTCGCTGAGCATCCCCAATTGCCGCTGCACCGAGCGCAGGTCGCGCTGAATTCCGGCATCCGTCAATTGGCTATGGAGCTCCTGCGCGCTGATTTTTCCAACGCGTGGAATGCGTTTCAGCAACTCCATCGCGAGCTTCACGGTTTCCAGGGTATCGGGTCTTGTCGCCATTTCAGCTCTTCAATGTGTTGCCTGTGAATGCAGCCCACAGCCTGACCAGCGCCCTGGTATCCAGTGCGCAGTAGGCCAGCAGTTGCTGCTCGATCTCGGCTTTTCGTGCCGCTGTGGTCTGTGACGACAACGCTTCCAGATAGGCGTCCATGGCCGCTCCGCCATCCTGCACACCGTCCAGATCCGCATATTTCAGATCGGGGCAGATGGCTGGCAAAACCGCCTTGATGCTCCAGCTGCCGTGTTGATCCGGGTGATAGAAGTGTTCGCGCGCAATGGGAAGCAGGTCCACTACACGCTCGTTCAATGACAACAAGGCCTTGGCCAGATCTGGAAAGAACTCCGCCAGATCACTGATGCGCTTCTTCTCGAAGCCAGCGTTGTAGACAAAAATGGGGCCGCGTTCGCCGCAGGCAGCGATCAGGGCCTGTGCAAACGCTCTCGTAGGATCGTCGCCCGACAGGTCCAGAAACTCCCGATGCTCGAGCTTTCCCGTGCGGGACAGGCGATGCACGCTGAACTGGAACGGAATCTGTTGGTAGGGTCGTGTTCCCTTCCAGATCGGCACTGCAAACTGGATGGTCTCGAAATCCATGAAATACGCCGGTAGTTTGTACGCACTCAGTTGCTGCGCCGCGGCAGGCTGGTTGAAGTACACCGCGCCGGAAAGCGTGTGAGTCTTCACCTTCAGCTGTCGATCATTCAGTACGGCATCCGGGACATCCCGTAACTCCGTCACACCCGTTTGGGCCACATGCTTTTTGAGCGCCGCCCCAAACGGTCCAGGCAACCAATGAAGAGGCTGCTCCGCCTGCGGTTCCTGGCTTTGGCAGTGGGCAAGAAAGCCGCACGCATATGGGTCGTTGCATTGCAAACCGGTCGCGACTTGCGGCTCTTTCTTGCTGATCGCCACCCGCTGCGCCTGCGCGATCCACTCACGCACTTCATCCGCTCGCGCAAAGGACTCCTCGGTCAGGTCGTTCTCGACCAGCAGGCCACGGTAGTCACCACCTCCCGGATAAACCCATTGGCTGTCGATGTGCGCAAGCGCGATGGCGGTGAGCGCTACACCGCTGGCGCGGGCCACAAAGGCCTGCACGGCGGCGTCTTCGCGGTGGTAACTCTTGACCGAGGTAGAAGACTTGACCTCGACCATTCGCCAAGCGTTCTTGCCGCCCTGCTTCACCGGCAGCATCACATCGGCGAAGGCCAAGGCCCCTTCTGCCTTGTACCCTGCCTCGAAGATCGGAAAGGCAGAGCGCAGCAGGACTTGCGTGCGCGCAAACGCCTCTTCAAAGCCTTCCACGCGCGGATCGATCAACGCGCCTTCGCCCTTGGGGTCATAAATCTGCTGAGCGATATCGCCCACCTTATGCCCGGTCGCAAAACTAGCCTGAGTGGCTGCGGAGTCTTCACGCAGCGCAGGCTGATGAACCTCCAACCACAACCGCTTTGGACATTGGCGGAAAGCCAGTAACTTCGATTTTGAAAGCGTACGCACTCTGTCTAGCCCCCTCTTTTCTTATCGGTCCATTGTGTCATGGGAATCGGATGCAGGAAGTACGCTCAATGAAATCCGATGGAGCGCTTGGAGTCCTCCTTCACCGCGCACTCCGATTCGAGCGCGCGCACCAGCGCGTCGGCATTGTCAAATGGCCGGAAACGGTGTTGACGCAGCACGACGGCAAAGTCGCCCGGCGTCAGTTGCCTCAGGCGCGCGAGCCGCTGTTCGGCAGCGTCCGTTGGCGCAGGCAATTCCAACACCGCGCAATGGCGACGCAGCAAATCCCAGGCCTGATCGGTTCGCATGAAGTCAAATTTCACCTTGAGATCGAAGCGTCGCAGCGCGGCCTGGTCCAGGTTGTCCATCAGATTGGTCGATGCGATGAACACGCCCGCGAAGGATTCCATCTGCGTCAGCATCTCGTTGACCAGATTCACCTCCCAGCCGCGCTGTGCACCGCGCCGGTCCTGCAAAAAGCTGTCCACCTCGTCCATCAGCAACACCGCCCCATCGCTCTGTGCTGCACGAAACGCGCGCGCAATGTTTTTCTCATTGCCACCCACAAACATGGACATCAAGTCCGACGCACGCTGGACATGCAAAGGCATACCCAGCTGCTGAGCTAACCAACGCCCATAAGCCGTCTTGCCTGTTCCCGACGGACCATAGAGACACAGCCTTCCTCCGCCCACCGATTTGAGCCCATCGGCCACCTTTGCCAAATCGAGATCGGCATGAATGAACCCAGGGTCGTACACCTCGGGCAAACGGTGGATATCGTTCAGCAGCAAAGGATTGTGGCCTTGAGCCTCCAAGGTGTTGGACACCAGTCGTTCGAACGACATCGCCACCTTGCTCGGCTCCAAGTCGTGTTGAATCGCCCGAATCACGGCGCCCGCCTTGGCCACTACGGCCGGCGCCAGCGCCTCGGCATCCGCGAGACGCGCGATATGTTCGGGCTTCAAGAAATCGCCAGCATTGTGCTGCAAGATCTTTTCGCGCTGACCTCGAGGCGGTACCGGCAACTCGATCACCATGTCGAAGCGACGCACAAAGGCAGCGTCCAGTCCTCCAATGGAGTTCGACAGCCAAAACGTGGGCATCGGGTTCTCCTCCAACGTGCGGTTGATCCAGCCCTTGCGCACCTGAGCGGTGCTCTTGCTCTCCAACAGGCCGCCGTCGTCGCCAGAGGAAAACACGTCTTCCACCTCATCGAAAACCATCAGCGCCTGGCGTTGAGAAAAGAAGTTCTGCGCCACGCGATAAGAGCGCAGGCGGCGCTCACCCTTCACGGCATCGCCGTCCTCGTCTTCCGTGGCCACTTCATACAACTGGCTCTCCAATTCCTTGGCCAAGGTACGAACCAGTTGGCTCTTACCCGTGCCCGGCGCGCCATGCAAGAAGATGTTGACGCCGCGCTTCCCGTCCTTGGCGACATGGCGAAGATAGGGGACAAGAACATCCAGAGACGACTGAATGTGCGCATAGTCCGCCAGCTGCAAATGCCCGGGACTGGCCTCCGACACCGTGCCTCGCAGCAAGCTGACCGGATCGATGACAGACACCGTCATGAGCTCCGCAAACAAATCACACAGCAGTTTCAGCTTGCCGTTGATGGAGCCGGAATCGGTGCGATCCACGGTCAGCAACCCAGAACGAGCCAGAATCCCTTGCGAGCTCAACGACGTCCTGACCTCCTGCTCAGGGAGATTCAAAATCACCGAGATGGCGTGAAAGACTTTTGAAGTGGTCAGCTGCCCGGCATAACCCACCACCTCTCTGAGTGACTGCTCGCTATGGCTCAACACCACGAACTCCAGGATCCGGCAATCCACATCGCTCAGATTCACCAGAGTCGCCAAACGTTGCACGTTGAGCCGCAGGCATTCAGGCACGTCGAAACCGGACGATTGGCGCTCAAGCTCTTCATGCGTGGAGGTCATGCTGGCCACGGACCGCCTTCGTATCAAACTCGCTCTCAGGGAGTGACGCAACGTGCCTGGTCCGCCGGATGATCGACTTCAGATCGTTGTCGGAGTACCCACTCAGCGAGTCAACCCACGCACCCAGCCCGATCTCCTCGGCGACCTCATTGTCCGTGAACCCAAAGGCCTGGACGAACTTTCGTTTGCCGTTCAACGACAGCAGAATTCGCAGAATCCAAAGATGGACAATGGCAGGCACGCGAGCCGGAACGGCCATTTTTTGATCGAACACTTCAGGCAGGGTTGTTTCGCAATTTTTCATACATTGATCTTCCAGGTTGTGACGACATTACGTGTCACTTCACGTGTCGTGTCAGGTGTCGTGTCAGGTGTCCAGTTACCGATTCATGTCACCCACCGTGCATCGCGGGTTGATGAGCGTTGGCTCAGGAGTTGAGCCAGGTCTGCGGCCGCAACCAGATCTGGTCGTGCATGGGACCCTCTCCTGGCCGCGAAGCGCAGAACACACTCTCGCCCTCTTCTTCCTTCCAGTGCCGCACCAAAGTGCCGTCGTGGATAAGCTGCTCCAGCAGCTCCCGCGCATGGAGGTAACCCACCCGCAACTTGCGCTGAATCCACGAGATCGACACACTGTCCGAAGACGACTGCACCAAGGCCCTCAACCGCGGCATCGGATCCAGCGCCGCGGGCTCCCCTACCGGCGCATCCACCAACTCGCCCGCGCCAAGACACCGCAGCGCCACAACGGAGATATGTTCCTCCGCACCCCACGACCGCCAGACACATTCCAGGGTGTGGAGGTTGTGATGCAAACTCTCGCTGGTATCCCATAGCTGCGCGAGATCCACACCGGCATCCGAGCCGTGGACGCCAGACATACACAGCAAGTAGACATCGCCCTCCATCACATCGGCATAGCTCGCATAGACCCAGTCGTTGTCAGATGAGCGCAGATCGATCTTCACCACCTCCGGCTCGGCGCAGGCCGACTTTCCGTCGAACAGTGGCACTGGCGCAAGAGCGTGGACCGACCCTCCACGCGCGGCACTCGCCGGCGCACTGCGACTGAGCAACTTCACACCCACTGGACCAGAAGCCGCAGTCCGCAAGCGCCAGACCCGAGCATCCCCCCAATTGACGGCACCCAGCTCACCATTCCC
>CALMCS010000007.1 GCA_937862875.1 uncultured Comamonadaceae bacterium | reverse complement strand
TTCTCCTACAGGAGATTCTTGTTGTGCTGAGGATGAGTCTGCCCCGTGCGCCGGTGGCGACGAGCAGGGCAGAAGGTACGAAGGGGCTGGAATCCGGTGATATCAAAAAAGTGCAAATCGCTTGGATCAGGAAAGGCTTTCGCGTACGGCGCCATTCCTGGCGACTTGCATGGCGCACCAGAGGAATCCCAGGCCGGAGCCGAGGTACACGGCAATCAGCCCCCAACCGAGCACATTCATCAGCCCGGCCAGTTGCACCTGGACCAGCAAGGCCACGACGGAACAGTCGACTGCGGTCAGAAGCAGCGCGTTGCGCGCCGGCAGGTCTGAGTTGCTGCGGACGAACCACAGCTCGATGGCGATCCCCAGGTAGACCAGGCCCAGAATGCGGCCCAGCAACGTGCCGGCGTCACCCAGCACCAATCCCGTCCACTGGAAGATCAGGTTGGGGTCGAAAGCCAGCAGCAGGGCCAGACCGACAGTCAGCACGCTCTTGGGGCGAGTGAAGAGAGTGATGTTCATGACTAGCTCCTGTTCTGCTGTTCGAGGAAGCAGATGATGTTTTGCCGATCGTCCTGCTTGCGCAGGCCGCCAAACGCCATCGCGGTACCCGGCAGGAAATTCATCGGGCCGCTCAGGAAGGCATCGAGCTTTTCCGCGTTCCAGGTGAAGCCGGCCTGCTCCAGGGTCGGCGTGTAGCCAAAGCCCTGCGCCGTACCGACCTTGCGGCCATACACGTCATGCAGACGCGGACCGACCTTGTGCTCCGCCAGCGAATGGCAGGCGGTGCACTTGGACTCGAACAGCTTTTGGCCGGCCGCGGCATCGCAAGCCGCCGCGGCCGTGCCGGAGATGGCGCAGAGGCCAAGGGCGAGAAGGAAACCAAGCTGCTTCATCCCAGCAGCTCCTTGACGAGCAGGGCCGCCTTGCCGCCCCCGCCGATGGCGCCGTCGATGAATCCGCGCCAACCCTCGCCGTGGTCGCCCTGGGCGAAGAACATGCGGCTACCCGGAGCCTTGCCGAAGTGATCGGCATACTTGCCGTACCAGCCGGGTCGGTAGCTGGCCCAGGTTCCCCGGCTGTAGGGGTCGAGGTTCCAGTCGTAACCGAAGCAGTCTTCCACTTCCATTTCCGGGAAGAAGGACTGCATGACCTGCTGCACGGCGTCCCGATCCAGGACGTCGAGCTTGGCGGGATCGTCGCCAAAGCCGATGAACAGCGTGTGGTCCTCGGCCTTGGCGTAGGTGAACACCACATTGAGGGGATGATCCGAGTCGGCCAGACCATACAGCTTGCCTTCCCCACCGACCTTGCCCTTGACCTTGATGACCGCCTTGACTCCGGTGCCGGCGTGCCGTTCGTGAGCGGCCTCGATCAGCTTGGGGTCCAGCGCCGGAGAGAACTCGATGTTGGGCAGCACGTTCATCGGCAGCGCCAGGACCACGCTGCCCGCCACAATGCGCTCACCCTTCTGGGTGGTGACGACCACGTGGTCGCCCTTGTCCTCGACCTTCTTCACCGGCGTAGACAGCCGCACTTCGGGCTTGCCGTCTTCGATCATCGCGTTGATCAAGCTGATGGTGCCGTCCTTGAAGGTGTAGCGAGTGAGCGAGTCGTTGAGGACCGACAGGTTGTAACCCGGCAGGGCCCACCAACGTGCCATCTCGTTGTAGGAAACCTGGTCAGAGGGGCAATGGGACATACCCACCAGATACGAGTCCACGGCAGCGCGATGCACAGGGTTGAGCTTCAACTGGTCGAGGCGATCACGGGCACTCAGGCTGTCCTGCGCCATGAGCTTGTTCCAGCGGAAGCGGGAGTCGTAGGGACGTTCCCAGATGTCGCGAGCGTCCGCGAAGTAGGTATCGAACGCTTGCAGCACCGGCAGCAGCTCTTCGCCAGCAAGTTGCGTCCGCTTGCCTTCCGCCAGGATCACCATGGTTTCCAGTGACGATTCAGCGCGTTCCGGGGATTCGATGACCTTCAGGCCATAGCGCTGGGTCTCGGCCCAGACGAAGGGCTGGGTCCAGTGAATCCAGGTTCCGCCCAGCTCCACCTTGTGGCCGGCGAACTCGGTGCTGAAGGTGCGACCGCCAAGGCGATTGCGCGCCTCCAGCACCAGCGTCTTGTAGCCATTCTTGCGACAGTCACGGGCGGCGGTGACACCGGCGAAGCCGCCGCCGATCACCACCACGTCGTAATCGCAACCCGCGGTCTTGCAGCCTTTCTGTTCAGCGCCCATGGCATTTGCCATGACCCCTGCGCCTGCCACCACAACCGCGCCAGCCCCGGCGCCACGCAGGAAACCACGACGACTGACGCCCTTGGCGTCGTCTTTTTCATCGGCCATCGACCCACACCTCATTTGTCATTGTTCTTGAAGTGAAGGGCGCAAGAAGCTGCCAGCTGAGCGATGTACGTCAGCCTGAAGTCACGCCCATCTGCGGGGATAAGCTATGCGACGCCCCCAGGCGCAGGCTTGGCAGCTCATGACAAAATCGTTGGCAGCGGATGACAATCCGCTCGGAAGGTGGGCGGCTCGATTCAGGATCGGCCGCGTTGGCGGAACTGCTGGGGAGTCAGTTGGGTCCAGCGGCGGAAGGCTCGGCAGAAGGAACTGGCTTCGGAGTAACCGAGCAGCAGTGCGATCTCCGTCAGGCTGTAGTCGGATTGCATCACATAGCTCTCGGCCAGGGAGCGGCGCACATCCTCCACCAACTGGCTGAACCCGACGTTCTGCTCGGCCAAACGCCTCTGCAATGTACGAACGCCAATCTTCAGGTCGCTGGCCACCTGCTCCAGGCTGGCACAGCCACTGCTCAGGCTGCTGGCAATGTGGTGGGCGACCTGGCTGAGCACGTCTGTCGACGCCGCCCGGCTTTGCCGCTGCTGTTCAAGGAAGGGCTCGAGGGCCTGGAACAGGCGCTGATCGGCGGTGCGGATTGGCATGTCCAGCAACTCGCGTGAGAAGTACAGCCGATTGTCCGGCTGCTCGAAGCGAATGGGACACCCAAATACCTCGCGGTGGGAGGCCAGGTCGCTGGGGGCCCGATGCTCGAAATCCACTCGAACAGGTGACAGCTGCGGATTCCGGGTCACCTCACGAAGCAGGTTGAGGATGGTGCAAATGGTGAATTCCGCATCCTGGCGACGCTGCACGATGGACGCGTCGGTGACCCGATAGGCCAGGCTAATCCGCTTGCCGTTGTCCTCGAAGTCCAGTTGCGTGGCCTGGGTCAACACCACCATGAAGCGGCTCAGGCTCCGCAGTACCAATTGCATGGAAGGGGCACAGCGTATGGCATGGCCATAGGCACCGAACTCACTGCTCTCAGTGCGCATGGCCACCTCCAGGCCAATGGTCGGTGAAACCTCGCTACCAAGCACCTCCCAGAGGGCGACGTACTTTGTCACTGGAATTTCTGATTCCGGTGCGCTGAGAATCTGCTCGCGCAGTCCGACAGCAGCGAGGTGCGGGCGAAACAACTCTGCGTTGCGACGGAAGAAGCTTTCGGCAAGGACGGTATGGCAGCTAGACGACGGCATTGAACGCCCTGGGATGTTGGTGCTGATGGAAAATTGACCCACCCTGCCGATTGAAATTTGACCCAGGGC
>CALMCS010000006.1 GCA_937862875.1 uncultured Comamonadaceae bacterium | reverse complement strand
AGATTGCCGTGAACTTCACGTCAAAGGCGACCTTCTTTTGATCTATCAATTGAATGGCGACTGTGTAGTGTTCACGCGACTTGGAACTCATCATCAACTTTTTGGAACGTGAACGGTGAGCAGTGTCTGGCGCAATGAGGTCTTCATCGGTGAACTTGGACCATCGCTGAACGCGCCTATTGAGCGCGTTTTCGTTGTGTGCCTGCGCGAGATCTGTCCAGGCCTATAGAAATTTTCGTACTCAAGCCGTCGCCCTCCCGACAAACGCCACATTGAGGGCCGCGTGGTTTGAATCGCAACATTTGACGGCAGAATTTGAGCTTGCTATATTACTAACCAGTCAGTCATTAACTGGTTTTGCACTCCCGTCACTCGTCTCTTCCCCGCATCCATGTCCACGCCACAGCCCTCTTCCCCACCCAAACGCGGCCGCCGCAAAGAGGCGCGTCCTGGGGAATTGCTGGAGGCCGCGCTGGATTTGTTTGTCGAGAAGGGCTATGCCGCCACCAAGGTGGACGAGGTTGCCGCTCGGGCCGGTGTCTCCAAGGGCACTTTGTTTCTGTATTTCCCCAGCAAGGAAGACCTGTTCAAGGCGGTGGTGCGGGAAAACATCTCCGGCCGCTTCATCGAATGGGACCAGACGCTGGCCGATTTCACCGGTACCAGCAGTGAAATGCTGCAGTTTGCGTTCAACGCGTGGTGGGATCGGGTGGGGTCCACCAAGGCCAGCGGTCTGGCCAAGTTGATGCTGTCCGAGGCCAATAATTTCCCTGAAATTGCCATCTTCTATCGCCAGGAGGTGGTGCTGCCCGCGCAGGAGCTGACGCGCCGGATATTGGTGCGTGGCATGGCGTCGGGGGAATTCCGCACCATGGACCTCGACTATGCGATCTACCTGGTTCAGGCCCCGCTGATGTACCTGATGTTGATGCAACCCTCGATGTCAATGTGCGTCGTCGAACCCGAAAAATTTGACCCTAAAGAGTACATCCGCATGCAGGCTGAAAACCTACTCGTAGGCTTATGTGTGCGCCCGGCCTAAAATCAGTGGTTTGTCTGATCCTAGAGCCCGCATTTCGGAGTACCCCCATGAACATGCCTTTGAACACGTCCGCCGACACCACCAACCTTGTTGAACAGGCTCGCTTCAACATGATCGAGCAGCAGATTCGCCCGTGGCGCCTGCTTGACGAGGACGTGCTCGACCTGCTGACGCAGGTGCGCCGTGAAGAATTTGTCCCAGCGCCTTACCGCTCCATGGCCTTCATGGACCTCGAAGTCCCGCTGAATGCCTCCGTTGAAGAAGCCGAACGCACCGGCCAGATGATGCTCGCTCCCCGCGTGGAAGCCCGCATGCTGCAGGACGTCAAGGTCAAGCCGACCGACCGCGTACTGGAAATCGGCACCGGCTCCGGCTACATGGCCGCCCTGCTCGGCCGTTGCTCCGCACAGGTTCTGTCGCTGGAAATCAACGCCGAACTGGTCGACTTTGCCAAGGACAACCTGCGCAACGCCGGTATCACCAACGTCGAAGTCCGCATGGGCGATGGCTCGCGTGATCTGACCAGCGAAGGTCCTTTCGACGTGATCATCCTGAGTGGTTCTGTGGCCGAATTGCCCAAGTCCCTGCTCTCGCTGTTGACCGAAGGCGGCCGCCTGGTCGCGATCGTGGGCCAGAAGCCGATGATGCGCGCCACCCTGGTTCGCCGCAATGGCAGCAGCTTTGAAGTGACCGAGCCTTGGGACGTCGTCGCAGCGCGCCTGTTGAACTTTCCAGAGCCTTCGACCTTCAAGTTCTGACCTCTTTTGTCTTCCAGGAAATACGCATGATCGACCACATTCGCCCCAGCCAGCTTGCCGATTGGATCGCCGCAGCGCCCGAAGGTGCCCGCCCCTTGGTTCTGGATGTGCGCGAAGCGTGGGAGCTGCAAACCGCCAGCACTTCGCCGACCCACTTTGAATTGGTGACCATTCCGATGGGAGAGATCCCCGGCCGTCTCGCAGAACTGGACCCCGCACGCCCCGTGGCCTGCCTGTGCCATCACGGCATGCGCAGCTTGCGTGTGGCCCATTTTCTCGAGCAGCAGGGATTCGACCAGGTCGCCAATATCACCGGTGGAATCGACGCGTGGTCTGTGGAAGTGGATCCGTCGGTGCCTCGTTATTGAAGTGTCGACGCGTTCCATTCGCAATGGACGATGGGCGAGTAGCGATTTGTTTTAGCTTTTGCAGTGTGCTGGCGGCCTAGCCTCGGGTGGGCCGCCGGTCGGTTCGAGCGTGCCATTTTTCTGGAAGGACACCATGAAATTTTCGTTGCGGAATTTCCCCGTGACTCTGTCTGTGAGTGCCTTGTTGTGCGTGAGTGCTTTCGCGCCCGCCCTCTCTCACGCGCAGAGCCTGATCGAATTGGTGGATCAAGCCCGCAGCTTCGACGCCCCCTGGCAGTCGGCCAAAGCCCAATACGACGCCACCGTGAGCCGCGGCGAACAGGCGCGTGCCGGTCTGCTGCCGAGCGTTGCCGCCCAGGCCGGTGTGAGCTACGCGCGCACCGAATACCGCGTCAAGACGCCGACGCCGATGGCGCAGAACTTTGACCTGCATGCGCCCACGCAGCAGGCCGCCTTGGTCGCGTCGCAACCGCTGTATCGTCCCGCCAATCGCATCACCTATCAACAGGGTCAGCGCGGCGTGGAAATCGCCCAGGCGCAGCTCGACATCGCCGATCAGGATCTGCTGATGCGTGTGAGCCAGGCCTACTTCGATGTGCTGGCCGCGCAAGACACGCTGAACGTGGTGCAGGCGCAGAAAAAAGCCATTGCGGAGCAGTTTGCCGCCGCCAAAAGCAATTTTGAGCTCGGCAACGCCACCATCACCGACTCCCGCGAAGCGCAGGCGCGCCAGGACTTGGCCGAAGCGCAGGAAATTGCGGCGATCAACGACCTGCAGGTGAAGCAGTTGGGACTCGATCAGGTCGTCGGACGCGCAAGCATCGCGCCGCGCCCGCTCGCCCAGCCCGTGGTGCTGCCGCAGGTGGAACCCGCCGATCTCAACCAATGGGTCGATGCCGCAGAATCGTCCTCACAACCCATGATCAAGCAAGCCATGCTGGCGCTTGATGTGGCGCGGCTCGAAACCAAGAAGGCAGAAACCGGTCATCTGCCGACCGTGGATCTGCAGGCCAGCTACGGCATTCAACGCAATCCGAACGGCATCGTGAGCCAACCGTTTGTGCATTCGCGCGCCACCAGCGCCAGCGTCGGCCTCGCCGTCAACATGCCGCTGTTCGCCGGCTTTGCCGTACAGAATCGCGTCAAGGAAACCCTGTCGCTCGAAGACAAGGCCCAGGCCGATCTGGACAACGCCCGCCGCAGCATGGCGCAGGCAACCCGCGCTACCTATCTGGGTGTGCAATCCGGAATGGGCCGCGTGAAGGCGCTGGAAGCGGCTGTCGCCTCAAGCCAGAGCGCGCTCGATGCCAACCTGCTGGGGTATCAAGTGGGCGTGCGCGTGAACATCGACATTCTCAACGCGCAAAGCCAGCTGTACCAAACCAAGCGGGATCTCGCCAAGGCGCGCTACGACGTGCTGTTGGGTGAGTTGAAGCTGCGCCAGGTG
>CALMCS010000005.1 GCA_937862875.1 uncultured Comamonadaceae bacterium | reverse complement strand
CGCCGACATCGCCATCCTGCCGTGGGTGCGCAATCTGGCCGGGTTCTATGAAGCGGGCGATCTGGTCGGGATTCAGGACTTCAAACACCTGAAACGTGCGCTCGACCAGTTTGTGGCCCGCCCTGCGGTGCAACGCGGCCTGCTGATTCCCGCGGCCCCTTGAAGCGGCAGGGGTCAAGGCATGCATCCGTGCCTTGATCCATGCATCAATAAGTCTATATTCATATACGGAATATAGAATCTGCTTTTCTATCGTTTGATATTCTGAAGAGGCGTAGGAAAATCCGTCTTTGGGGCTTACGCGCGCCGCAGTACCCGTGCGGCGTTCGCTCCATGAATCGATTTCTTATCCGGATTTGCCATGAAAGCCTTGATCGCCTTTACGGTTGCCCTGACTGCAACCCATGCAGCGTTGGCCGCTCAACCCTTGCTCAGCCCCCAACAGCTCCAGCCCCTGCTGAGTCGTGCGGACGTGCGCGTGATCGACATTCGCGATCCCAAGAGTTTTGAGCTCGGCCACATCGAAGGCGCGGTCAACGCACCGTACGGCAAATGGCGCGGCCCGGCCAGCAATCCGGGCGATCTGCCGGACAAGGCCAAACTCACACCCCTGATTCAATCGCTCGGCCTGACGCCCGCCACCCATGCGGTGGTGGTTTCCAACGGCGTGGACTCGAGCGACTTCGGTGCCATGGCCCGCGTGTACTGGACGCTCAAGAGCCTCGGACTCAAGGAGCTCTCGATCGTCAACGGCGGCATGATGGCCTGGGAGGGCTCGGGTCAACAGACCACGCAGGCCACCACCAAGGTCACGCCCAGCACCTACGCGCCCACCTTCGACGCGCAGTGGCTGGCCACGCGTGAAGACGTCAGCCAGCATATTTCTCTGAGCAACGCGGCTCTGGTGGATTCACGCCCCGATGCGTTCTACCAGGGCAAGACACGCGCCCCTGCGGCCAAGGTGTCCGGCACCCTGCCCGGCGCGCAGCAGCTGGATTTCAACCAGTGGTTCGTGCCCGGCACGGCGCTGTTTGTGGACACCTCCAAGGCCCGACAAATCGCCTCGCAACTGCAGCGCAAGCAAGGTGAAGACGCGGTGGCGTTCTGCAATACCGGCCATTGGGCGGCCACGGATTGGTTTGGCCTGTCCGAAGTGGCGGGCCTGCCGGGCGTGCGTCTGTATGCCGGCTCCATGGTCGACTGGACCCAGTCCAAGGACCAACCGCTGGTAGCCAACCAGCCCAGCCGCGCGCAGTCGCTCGCCTACGACGCGCGCCAGTGGTGGAACCGCACCATCAAGTGAGCCGGGCTCCGTCCCTCACCGCCCCTCCCCCCTATTCCAAGAAGAAGTCAGCAGCATGAGCACGGCCACCCCGATCCGATCCGGTGACACAAACGTCAGCGCAAGCGCCACGTCCGCCACCTCCGCCAACCCCCTCGCCAGCCAGACCAAGAACCGGTTGCCGCTGGCGATCGTGTTTGTGCTGTTCTTTGCCTGGTTGCTGTGGACCGTCTCCGTGCGTCAGGCCGCGCTCTTTGCGGTCGGCCTGGGTCTCGGCGCGGTGCTCGCAGGCAAGCGCTTCGGCTTCACCACCGGCTGGCGCATGCTGGTCGAAGAAAAAGATGCCAGCGGCGTTTTCGGCCAACTCCTGCTGCTGGCCTTGGCCGCGGCGATGGCGATGCCACTGCTCGGCCATTTCCCCGAATTGACCGCGGCACTGGGCCCACCGAGCATCAGCTTGCTGGTCGGCGCCTTCGTGTTTGGTCTGTGCATGCAGATTGCAGACGGCTGCGGAAGTGGCACGCTGTACAAGGCCGGCATGGGCATTCCCATGAATACGGCGATCTTGCCGATGTTCGCCATCGGCAGCTTTCTGGGCAGCCTGAGCCTCGGCTGGTGGCTGGATCTGGGTGCCTTGCAACCCGTGGGTCTGGTCACGGCCTGGGGTTGGCAATATGCGCTGCTGGCCACGCTTGCGGCGCTCGGCGTGGTCGCCCTTGGTGTCGCGGCCTATACCCGCGGTGCCAACGCCAAGGCCGGACGCCCCGCCAAGCCTCTGTTCTCGCGCCGCTGGTTGGTGGGCGCGGTGCTGCTGGCCTTGCTGGCCACACTCAACCTGGTCATCGCCGGCCAGCCTTGGGGCGTGGTGTACGGCTTTGGCCTGTGGGCGGCCAAGGTGGCCAACGCGACGGGAGCGATCGACCTGACGCAGAACTGGTTCTGGAGCCAGCCGGGCAACGCCGCGCGCTTGCATGAGACCGTGCTGCTCGACGTGACCAGCATCACCAATATCGGCATTCTGGGCGGCGCACTCTGGGTCTCGGCCAGCAAGCCCGCCTCCGCCAAGCCGCTCAGCGGCAAGCAATGGGTGGTGGCTCTGGTCGCTGGCCTGATCCTCGGCTACAGCTCGCGCCTCGCGTTCGGTTGCAACGTGGGTGCGATGTTCTCGGGCATCTCCACCGGCAGCATTCATGGCTGGATCTGGGTTCCGCTCGCATTCCTTGGCACCATCTTTGGCCTGCGCATTCGCCGCCATTTTGGATTTTGATCAGGCAAGGGACGGATTCGAACATGACACAACACAACCCCCTTCGCAGCGTTTTCTGGATCGTGCTCGTGGCGTTCATCGCCTGGGATTTCTGGAGCAGCCCCGCCGTCGATCTGCGTTTTGAAGCGCCGCTGATTGCGGCCGGTTCCGGTCAGGCCACGCACGGCGGTCATTGCTCTATGCCCTTCGGCAAATAAGCAAAACACCTCGCAGAAAAAGAAAAAAGTCGGTGCGTCGCGCGAATCCGACAATTTGATTGCTCGTTTTTGTAGGCCGATGGCGCATAGTCATGTGCTGCTCAGTACAAACCCGTCGAGTCGCAATAGCATTACTCATCCTCAATAGGGCGATGTCGGCTACAAGCGTGTGAACGCCTGCAGTTGCGCACCGAAAAAGGACGGGCGTCTTTTCCACTACCTCTCTCACGAAAAGACGCTCCCCTCACAGATCAAATGGAAGGACTGTTATGCGTCAAATCTCTCTGCGTACCGTTGTGATGGCTACTGCTGTTGTTGTCGGCAGCATGTCGATGGTTGCCTGTACCACGACCAAGCCCGAGACCGCCTCTGCTCCACGCATGGACAGCACGACGGTCAATGCCCGCGCGAACGCGGCTCTGGAGCGCCTGTACCAAACAGCACCTGGCTCCAAGGAAATGATTGCCAACTCCAAGGGCGTGCTGATTTTCCCATCGGTGGTGGGCGGCAGCTTCGTGGTCGGTGTTGAACATGGCCGCGGCGTTCTGCGCGAACATGGCAAGAACACTGCGTTCTACAGCACGACCGGTGCTTCGATCGGCTGGCAGATCGGTGGTCAATCCAAGGCTGTGATCTATGTGTTCAACACAGAAGACGCGCTGAAGAAGTTCAAGGCCAGCGAAGGTTGGTCGGTGGGTGCGGATGCACAGGTTACCGTGGGTAAGGTCGGCGCGAACAGCACCATCGACACCACTACGGCTCAACAGCCTGTCGTCAGCTATGTGTTGACCAACGTGGGCCTCGAGGCTGGCGTTTCGCTCAACGGCTCGAAGATCTCGCGCGTAGTGGAGTAATTAATCCACCAGACTCTCACCGGTGAGCTCTTGGGCTCATCCGGTGAAAAAAGACAAAGGCCGCCTTGGAAACAAGGCGGCCTTTGTGCTTTGTGCGACCCCTGCCGACAGATGCCGACAGATGCAGATAGGGTTCAACGAGTCTCAGAATCAGGAGATCAGAGGTCCATCGGCTTTGACATTCGCACCATCACCGCCCTGAGAATCCTCGGATGGCGGCACGTGCTGCACCTCGAACCCGGCGGCCTGCCAGGCCTGCAGTCCGCCCACCAGGGGCCGTACATTGGTGAATCCCGCGCGCTGCAATTGCTTGGAGATCCGCGCCGCCGAGATTTCATGGGGGCAATCGCAATAGACGACCAGGCCGTGCGGATGGTTCTGCTGCGGCAGCAGGAACTCGTGCGGCAAAGGGTTCTGGCGCGATCCAACCTTCCACGAGGTGGCTCCTGGAATATGCGAGCGTTGGTACTGCGACAGATCGCGCACATCGATGACCGTCGGCATGACACCCTGAGAATACAGACCGAACAGTTCCTGAACGGACATGCGCGGCATCTTCAGCGACTTCAACACCCGCGCCCGCCGCCACCACTTGCGCACCAGAAACAGCGCAAACGCGATCAGCAGCAGCATCAAACCCCAGCGCCCGAGGGCGGTGAGCACGTCCAGCAAATCCTGAACGGTGGAGCTGAAGAGCGAGCCCAGAAAGACGGCGGAGCCCACCCAGATCAGAGCGCCCAACGCGTCAAACAGAATGAACACCGGCAGCGGCGTACCGACGGTGCCTGCCAGGGCGCTGGCGATGGAGGCAAAGCCGGGAACAAATTTGGCGACCAACAGGGACTTGGGGCCCCAGCGGCCGTACACCGACGCGGTCTGGCGAATGCAGGCATCGGGAGACAGCGAGATGCGGCAGATTTTCCCGAGGACCGCCTGCCCGTAGGCCTTGCCCGCGTAGTACCAGACCACATCCGCGATCAGCGCCGCGCTGACTGCCACGACAATCAGCAGGGGCCAGCGGGCGGAATTGGAGCCTTCGAGCGCGCCCGTCACCACGAGGACCGGATAGGCGGGAATAGGCGCACCGAGTTGTTCCACCAATACATTGAGGAACACGATGCCAAAGCCGTATTCGCGGATCAGATCCATCAACCAATTCATCTCACGGGACTCCTTGAACGCCCACGGACTGGCAGCAGCCGCTCGTCCTGAGCGAATGCTAAAAGGGCCTCAGTGTCCTTGCTGCCTCAAGGTTGAATGGCTGGGCCACCGGCCTCCCCTAGCTAGCGCGCCTTGTTCAGGTGCGAGAGCACCGCCTGCCAATGGGCGTCGACATTGAGCGCGGGCGCATGGCCACAATCCGGCACCTCGATCCACTCGAACAGGCCCTTGGAGCCGGGACCGCGCGTTTGCATCTGCTCGGCGACATCCTTCAGCACCAGATCGGAATTCACGCCGCGCAGCAGCAGCACCGGCAAATCGAGCGCGTCGTAATGCGGCCAGATCAGGTAGTCGTTCTCATGCTCGGTGAATTGCTGAATGATCGCGGGGTCGTAATGCGGCGTGACGCGGCCATCGCTGAGCCTGCGGGTGCTGGTCTCGGTGAGCTTGCGCCACTCCAGATCGCTGAGCCAGCCGAACGGTGTGTAGGCGGTTCTGAAAAACTGCTCCAACTCGGCCATGCTGTCGAACACCGGCGGCTGCCCCGCATAGGCCTTGATGCGCGCGAGCGCCGCCTCGGCCAGTTGCGGTGCATTGTCGTTCAACACCAAAGTGGCGATGCGATCTTGCATCGAGGGCTCCCACAGGCCCGACGCGCACACGGTGCCAATCGCACCGCCCATCGACGTGCCCACCCAATGCGCGCGCTCGATGCCCAGCGCATCGAACAGTTCGCGTGCGAGCCGCGCATAAAAGCGCAGGCAGTATTCGTCCTTCGGCGCCCTGCTCCACTGGCTGAAGCCTCGCCCTATGGTGTCGGGACAGATCACGCGAAAGCCTTGCCCCACCAGAAATTGCGCCAACGCATCCATGTCCCGCCCGGTGCGGGCCAGACCATGCCAGGCGATCACGACAGGGGCATCCTCCGCGCCCCACTCCATGAAGTGCAATTCGTAACCGGCGCATTGAACGTAGCGAGACAAAGCAGTCATAAGGCGATTCATCCGTAAAACAAAAAACCCCGCCAACCTGAGTCGGCGGGGCCTTGATGCCCTTTTAGAACATCAGAGGTAGATCACATTATTGTGGAACCTTGATGGAGGTGCCAGTGAACGTGATCTGATTGCCTGCGGCTGGCGTCATCGCAAAGGCCGGTACGTTGGCTGCGGTGATGGCCGTGGCCGCACCTGGCGTGCCGCCCCGTGGCGTGGTGTGCACGACCTGGCTGGCCGGCAGCGCCGCATTGCTCTTCAGGTGATTCCACATCGCATCCATCGCCTGGTTGAAGTACGGATGCAGCGGCACAAAGCGCGTGTCGAAGCCGCCAAACAGCAGGAAGGCGTCAAAGTGCTGCGCGTTGGTCACTTCCACGTAGCGCAGATTGGACTTGGTGCCTTCGATCGTCTGGTTCAACGCCGTGTAGGCACGTGCGTTGTTGTTCACCGGGATCAGCGCATCGCTGCGACCGGCCACGATGATGACGGGCTTGCCCTTCAGGTTGGCGCTGTGATAGACCTCGGAGACACCCGAACGAACCGCGTCGCTCTGCGCCTTGGTCGGAACGCTGGTGGCGGTCAACGCGGCACCCGTGGACGGATCGACACCCGAGACCAGCGCGTGCTGGCACAGGGCATTGTCCAGACCGAAGTCGGCCTTGCCGGTGGATGCCGACACGGCCAGTGGCCACGATTTGGCACCGCCAACCGAGTCGTTGTAGATCACCGTGGCAGGCGTGCCGTTGGCCGTTCCGTTGGCCGTGGCAGCGCTTTGGGCCAATGCGGCAGGAGCCGCGGCGACCACATCACCCGTCGTCGCGTTGGCTACGCCGAAGCTGGTGTTGCAGATGTTCGCGTCCGCACCGAAGCGGCCGTACGCCATGGGGTACATGGCCGAGAGAATCGGACCGTTGCCCAGCGCGTAGTGCGCGTTGTGCATCTTGTCGTTGTCGCTCGTCCAACCGTAGGCGTGCAGTTTGGCCAGTGCGCTCGAAGCGCGCTCGGCCGTCGTGCTACCAGTCACCAAGCCCTTGGCGGCCAAACCGTCGCAGCGGGCCGTGGCGCGCTCCGTCATGCTCATCAGCCCGATGTAGTTGAAGATCGAGACCTCGTTGATCGCGGCTTCGGGGGCCAGCGCTGCACAGGGTTGGTAGACGTTGCCGTAGGTGGTGTAGTCGACCAGTGTCTTGCCGATGCCGCTCACCGCCGTATCGCCAAACTGGATACCGTAGCCCGTGGACTTGGGCATCTCCACCATCGGTTCGGAGGCCACCACACCGTCGATCAGACCATCGCCGTCCTGCTCCGCCGCGCGCAGCACAGCCGCGCCGCCGTTGGAGGCCGAGCCGCCGATCACCAGCGTGTTGGACTTGGTGAAAGGAACGGGATCCTCCGGTTTGCCGAACTGCGCGTTCAGCACGTACATCGCATAGCGACCCGCGGCGATGGTGTCCGTGCCCCAATCCTTTTCAGGATTCTGCTGCGATTGCGCATGCTTGATCGCGATGCGGTTCGGGAACAGCGCGTTGTAGGCCGAGCGTGCCGCGTCGCTGAGGTTGGCCGAGAAGAAACTCTGCTTGCCCGCAGCCGTCTTGGTGGCGCGCGAGCCGTCGACCTTGTTGACCGTGTCGTCCGAGAGGTTGTGCAGACCCACGCCCTTGCCGGTATCGGTCAGCGCCACGGCACAGCCCTTCTTCAGGCCCCATTCGCCCGCCGTGCCGATGGCACCGTACACGCCGCGCGATCCGGACGATGGGCCGATGACCACGCAGGGATTCTTGGCGTCGAAACTGCTCGGAACCTGCACCGCGATGACAGTCTGCTTGCGCCCCGTGCCATCGTCCAGCACCGCCAGATATTCGCGGCCGGGAATCAGGCCTTCGCTCTGCGTGACCGCGCCCTGCGCCGTCACGTTCGGTCCGTACAGACTGCCGTAGCCGCCGCCGACGGTGGGATCCAGAATGCCCCGGTAGTTGGAGTAGAGCGCGTTGCGGCGCAGCTCGGCGACGGTGGGATTGGCTGGGTCGGCATAGGCCGGTGCCGCACCGCCCAGGCCGGTTTTACCGACGCCGCCGGTCAGCAAGTCCTGCTGCGCTGCGGTCGTGCCGGTGCTGACGGTGGTGGCCGGGTACGTCGTCGCACTGATTTCGGTCACCCCTTGCGGCAGGTCGTTGGTGACATGGTGCGAGCTGCCTCCACAGGCCACCAGGGTGGCGCATGCGAGCGCAGTGAAGGTCCATTGAAAAACTACGCGGGAATCCCTTGAGTCTGCGGCCATTGTGTCTCCCTGTTGTGTGGCGCTCTACTGGCGAACACTTCCTGCCAGGCATTCAGATCGATGCCATGCAAAAAGGCCGGTGATTGCACCGGCCTTTGCATTGTGGGAAACAAACACCGTTAGAGCACTAACAGTAAACCCGCATTGTGAAATTCTGGATTTCTATGCCTGACGCTCGAGCCACCACTGCTGCGCACGCAGCGCAATCACCGCGCCGAGCACAATCGCGGCGATCGCCACGAAGCTGGCAATCTGCAGCGCGGAAATGGCGCTGATGCCCTGCCCCACCGTGCAGCCCATGGCCATCACGCCGCCAATGCCCATCAGCGTGGCACCGATCAGGTGGCGCGACAGATCGGCGGTATCGGCAAAGCCCTGCCAGCGGAATTCACGGCGCCACAGCGATTGCAGCAGCGCGCCAAAAATCACGCCCAAAACGGCCACGGCACCCCAGGTCAGCACCTTGCTGGTGTCGCTGAAAAACAGCAACCAGTCGAGCACATGCGCCACGGGAGCGACAAAACTGAAGGCTTCGATGCGGCCGGTGTAGGTGGCGGCATACATATGTTCGAGCGTCTGGGGGTGCTCCTGCACCTCGCCCCAATGTCCGCTGATCGCCCAGGCGGCGACCACGCAGGCGCCCACCAGCAGGCCACCGATCAACACGTTCCAGTCGCGGTGCTGGCGCGGGGCACCGAAGCCCCACAACAGCAGGACCGCGCCCAGCCCGCAGCCCAGCCACAGGCGCACATCGGCCACCGCACCCCAGCCCTTCGCAGCCAGCCATTCGGGGACGAAGGCGATCATGGGGGTGGCAATGTTCACGCTGTCGAACCAGCGTGCGCGCGGCACCGAGGTGATGCCCTTGAGCGTGGCAAACGCGCTCACGGCCATGACGATCAGGACCACCAGCGATTTGAGACTGCCGCCGCCAACCCGCGTGAGATTGCGCGCGCCGCAGCCCGAGCCCAGCACCATCCCGATGCCGAACATCAGCCCGCCGACGATGGCGGACAGCCACTGAATCTGTTGCATGGCGAAGACGATCTCGGCGGGGTTGACCCACTTCACGTAGGCCAGCACGGAAAAACCGCACATGGCCACGCCAATCGCCAGCGCCCATTGGCGCATGCGCATCCAGTCACCGACATAGACCACGTCGCTGACGGCACCCATGGTGCAAAAGCGCGTTTCGCGCATGACGGCACCCAAAAACGCCGCCAACAAAAAAACCGCCACCAAGATGGTGGCGACTAAGGAATCAAACTCGGGAACACTCATGCGCCGTATTGGAGCGGTTCGCTCCCATCTGCGCAATGGGAAAGACCTTATTTCCCTACTAGGCTATGCCGTCATTAGGTTTGACATTTAGCAATTCAGGCTCATTGAGCTTGCGCGGAGCGATGACTTTTTGATCCTTCAACCAGGGCTCGACCAATTCCCAGATCTGTTTGTTGCCAGCGCTCTTGGCTTCTTCGGCCACGGGCGCCCAACCGGCGACCTTGTACTTCTTGTCGGCATCCAACAGCTGACCGTTCAAACGCATCTCGGTGATGCGGCTGCCGGCCTTCTCTGTCGGGTCGCAGCGGTAGCGCAGACCGCCCACGCGGACCATGTCGCCACCCTGTTGGTAGTACGGATCGGGGTTGAACAGGTTGTCGGCCACGTCTTCCAGCACCGTCTTGATCGTGGAGCCAGTCATTTCCGTCACGGTCGCGTACGAGTAGGTGGTCGCCGTCATGTCCATCAGCCATTCGCGCGTGATGTCCTGGCCCGGCAGCAGCGAGGTGCCCCAGCGGAAACCTGGCGAGAAGGCGATCGGGCAATCCTGCATGGCCATCATCGCGTCCAGCAGCAACTGGTCGCCCGTGCCGTTGAAGTTGCCGCGGCGGTACAGCGTGCCGTCGGTGCGTGCCAGCACTTCGCCCAGCTTGGCTTCGTAGGGGGCGCGCACCTTGGTGATGAGCGCCTGCATCTCGGCGTCGGCCGGCAGGATGTTCGAGAAGATCGGCATCAGGCGGTAACGGAAATCGCTGACCTTGCCTTCCTTGACGTCGAAGTCGAGCACGCCGAGGAACTTGCCGTTCGAGCCGGCATTCGTCACGAGGGTCTTGCCACCGGCGTTCTCGACGATGGTCGGAACCGGCATGCCGTCATGCGTGTGGCCGCCCAGAATGGCGTCGATGCCGCGCACACGCGAGGCCATCTTCAAGTCCACGTCCATGCCGTTGTGCGACAGCACCACGACCACCTTCGCGCCCTTGCCGCGCGCCTCGTCCACCATTGCCTGCAGGTTCTCGTCCTGGATGCCGAAGCTCCAGTCGGCCACCATGTAGCGCGGGTTGGCGATCGGCGTGTACGGGAAGGCCTGACCGATGATGGCGCACGGCACGCCATTCATTTCGCGGATCACGTACGGCTTGAAGACCGGGTCGCCGAAGTCGGTGGTCTTGACGTTCTGCGCGACGAAATCGAGCTTGTTGCCGAAATCCTTTTCGATGATTTCCTTGACGCGGTCCATGCCGTAGGTGAATTCCCAGTGGCCGGTCATCACGTCAACGCCCAGCAGCTTGCAGGCCTCGACCATGTCTTGCGCGTTGGTCCACAGCGACGTGCCCGAGCCCTGCCAGGTGTCGCCGCCATCGAGCAGCAACGAGCCGGGGCGCGAGGCCTTCATGCGCTTGACCAGCGTGGCCAGGTGCGCGAAACCGCCGACCTTGCCGTAGCGCTTGGCGGCGCTTTCAAATTCCAGATAGCTGAACGCATGCGCCGATGCCGTGCCGGGGCGCACGCCCACGGACTTCAGCAGGTGCTCGCCCACCAGGTGCGGGCGTTGGTTCTTCATCGCGCCAATGCCCAAATTGACACTGGGTTCGCGGAAATAGATGGGGTTGAGCTGCGCGTGGCAGTCGGTCATGTGCAGGAACGACACGTTGCCGAACTTCGGCAGGTCGTACAGCGCGTTGTCTGCGGATTTGCTGTCTGCGTGCGCGTAGCGCTGCAAGCCCATACCGGCCACACCGGCAGCGGCCAGAACTTGCATGAATTCACGTTTGGAGAGGCTCATGGGAACAATATCCGGAGTTTTTTGTATTGCCTCATCACTCCAACGGTGGATGGGAGAGGCTTGAAAACATCCCCCTCCCGCGAACGGGAGAGGGAGTGGAGAACCGGTTTACTTGTTGACCGGTGAGGCGGGGTCGACCAGCAGCGCGACCAGATCGCGGATCTGGCCTTCGGTCAGCACGTTGGCGTGACCGAAGCGTGGCATGCCCGAGCAGGCGTTGTAGGCCTTGGCATTCCAGATCTTGCCCCAGGTGTACTCGACGATCGCCTTGGCTTCTGGACTGTTGGGGTCCGTGATGCCGCGGATCTTGCCGTAGTTGTACAGGCTTGGGCCCAGGGTGCCGAAGGAGATTTCTTCTTTGCTGATCTGGTGGCAGTTGTAGCAATTGCCGCCATTCACCGCGCCGGGCTTGTCGTTCCAGGTCATGCCCTTGCCGTCTTGAGCGATCTTCTCGCCCGACTTCCAGTCACCCACGAACTTGCCGTCCGCAGGCCACTTGATGGTCTTGAGGCTGTCGGCTTCGATCTTCGCGGACACCTTGGCATCCAGCGGCTTGCCGGTCACATCGGCATCGCTGCAGGCGGCGTTGGCTTGGTCCTGATCGAGACGATCGACCTTGGCAATGCCCTTGTCGGTGAACGACGCGGTCACGATTTGCTTGGTCAGCTTGTCGATGTCGGCGGAGCTGTCCACCGATGCACAACCCAACACAATGAACGACGACGCCACGCCGAGCACGGGCAACCAGTAATTTCGAATAGTCATGTGGCCTCCCTTTTATCGCTTGATGGCCGGAGCCGTTGCTTCGCCGCCCTTGCCGTTCACACCCATGAAGACGCCGAGCGCCACCGTGGCGTCGCTGGCATATCCTGGATACGGAAAGCGCTGTTGACGGAAGCAGTCGTTCAGGCGACGTTGCATGCTCCACAACTCGCCCGACGACACGCGATAGGCAGGCCACGCGCCGAAACCGGCTGCAGCACCTGGGTTCTTGGTCAGGTTGGGCAGATCCTGCAAGCGAATCCGCTTGTCATCCGCGCCGTGGCAGCTGGCGCACGCAAAGTCGTGCGAACCGCCGCGCATGTAGAACATGCGCTTGCCCACTTCGTACATCTGCTTTTCTTGCGGATGACTCTGCGAGAGATTGAATTTCATGCCCTTGGATTCCGCAGAAATCCAGGCCACGAATCCTTCCATGTTCTTTTGCTCGTCCTTGCCGAATGGCGTGGCGGCAATCTTCTTGGCATCGAAACCTTGCAGGGTCTCCATGCAGGTCAGCAGACGCGATTCCAGATCCTGGACCTTGTTGGTGTCGGCAAAGTAACGTGGCAGTTCCACGAACGCGCCCTTGACCACGCCCGGGCCCTTGCCCAGATCGCATTTTTCCATCGAGGCATTCTTGGGGCCGCGCTTTTGCTTCCAAAGCTCTTCACCCTTCATCTCGAACAGTTCGGCCGGGTTACCGTCCTGCAGCATTTCGCGATACTCCGCGATACCGTCCGCCGTACTTTTTTGAGCCATGGCTGGCTGGAGTGCGCACACCAAGGACAGCGTTGCCGCGGCCAGTGGAATGACTCCTTTTTGGGAAAGTTTCATCGGGTGTCTCCTTTGTTGTTGTCGGAAATTTTTTGGTGGCGGCGTTGGAGCGCCGTCACCAACTATTCATGTTCAACATGGGCAAAAGCCTGTTCACGATTTGCACGTCAACAGGCTCTTGTAGAGTGAGCTTTTGAGATCAGCTCACCGTGGCTTCGTCGGTACGAGTCTCGCCGCGGTTGTCTTTCCAGGTCACGGAAAGCTTGTCGCCAGCCTTGGCGCCCTTCACGTTGAACTGCAGGAACGGGTTCTTCGAAACGGCTGGGCCCCACTCTGCGCGGAACACTGGCTTGCCGTTGAGCGAAGCGGTCACATCCTGGATGAACCATGCAGGGATGACTTGACCATTCGCGTCCTTGCGCTGGCCAGTTTCCATTTCGTGGGACATCAGAACGCGGACAGTAGTCTTGTCGCCGGCGGCTTGGGCGCGGATGCGCATTGGATCAGGCATGTACTTCTCCTGGAATTTCTAAATACGTTGTCGATTGAGCGGATGGGCGTCTAGTGCCGATCAGCCGCCACAGCCACCCAGGGTGACCTTGACTTCTTTCTTCGCGAACAGAGTCTTGCCATCGTTGGTGATCGCCACGGCGTACACGTCCGATGTCTGGCCCAGCTTGGCGCGGGTCAGGAAGTTGGCATCCACGGCATCGGTCACGTCGAACAGAGCGACCAGAGTGCTCGGGTTCTTCTCGACCAGAATCAACATCTGCTTCACGTTGGGCAACGAGGTCGATGCGCCGAGCGGCACCACAGCGCCGTTTTCGGCGATGTCTGGAGCGGTCAGTGTCACGTCCTTGCTCTCAGCGGGAGCACCGGCGCCCAGCGCCTTCATCACGTCAGCGACAGACTTCGCATCGAACGCAACCTTGTTGAAAGCCATTGCGGCCTGGGGCAACATGCCTGCGGCGAGCAGCATGCCGGTCACCGCTGCGGTGCTCTTCACTGCTTGTCTACGTGAAACCATTTTTCTCTCCTTGCAATTCGTTTAAAGAATCGTTCAACTCGTTCAAATTTCAATGTCTCGGGACATCGCTCGACTGGGGCTTACTTGGCTTGGCCCGCCAGCCACTGCGCGATGGCCTTGGCATCATCATCGCTCATGGAAGGCTGTGGTGGCATCGGGATATTGCCCCATACACCAGCGCCGCCGTTCTTGATCTTTCCAACCAGATACTCGGTCTGACCCGCGTGCTTCTTGGCAATTTCCGCAAAGCCCGGACCGACGATTTTCTGCTCCATGCCGTGACATGCGACGCAGCCGTTCTTGTCCAGAATGGCGGTCGGCGCTGCACTGGCCGCAGGCTTGGCGGCTGCTGGCGTTGCTGGCTTGGCATCCTTGGACTCGGTCTGCATGCCGTGCTGCGCGCCCACCAGGCGGTTCTGGTCAGCCAGATTGCCGTGGTTGTTGCTCGCATGGTCGGGCAGCTTGGAGCGGACCTGCGGCTCGGGAGCGCAGTTGCTCATACAGGCCACGGCCTTCACGTCGGGCTTGGTGTTCTTGCCAAACTCGGGGCCTGGCCACATCGCGTGAGCGGTGGTCATGCCGTTGCGGTTGGGCATCTTCGCCTGGACTTCGCCGATGTTCTTGTCGCTCAACGTGAAATCCGGCGGCACGATGTCCGCGAGATTCAGCATGTAGGCCGTGACGGCATACACCTCGTCATGCGTCAAAGACTTGGGCGCATTCCACGGCATGGCGCGGTTGATGTAGTCCCACACCGTCGAGATGGTGGCCACCTTCATGAACGTGGTGCGACCCGGAAATCCCGGATCCATCAAACGTTTGACATGGCCGGTCTTGATGTCGTCCTTGGTCGTGCCGCCGATCAACGGGCTGAACACTTCGTTGGACTCACCGAAGACACCGTGACAGGAAGCGCACTTGCCTTCCCACACTTCCATGCCCTTTTCGACCGTGCCTGAACCCTTGGGCAAGCCCTTGAAGTCGGGGCGCACGTCGATGTCCCACGCCTGCACTTCCTTCGGAGTCGCGTTGCGACCCACGCCAGGAAACTTGTCGGTCGTGCCCTGTGCCCATGCGCCGGCCACGAACAGGCCGGACAACACTACAGCGATGGTTTGTTTAAGCGAGCTGGACATTGACCACCTCTCCATCCTCGCGCAGCGCCCAGGATTGAATTGAGTTGTTGTGATAGATCGATCGCGTTCCGCGCACTGCACGCATCTGCTGGAACGTCGGCTGCACGTAGCCGGTTTCGTCCGTGGCACGGCTCTGGATGATGGCGGGCTTGCCGTCCCACACCCAGTCGATGTTGAAGCGCGTCAGGCACTTGGAGAGCACGGGGCCTTCCAGGCGTGCGGTGCGCCAGTTGCGACCACCGTCGACGCTGACATCCACGCGCTTGACCTTGCCGCGGCCCGACCAGGCGAGTCCGGTGATGTTGTAGAAGCCCTTGTCGAGCAGCATCTGGCCGCCCGAAGGAGTCGTCACAACGCTCTTGCATTCCTGAATGCTGGTGTACTGGCGATGCTGCCCATCGGGCATCAGATCGATGTAGTGAACCGCTTCGTCCTTGGTCGCATAGGGCTGATCGCCCACCTCGATGCGGCGCAGATACTTCACCCAGCTCACACCCTGCACGCCCGGCACCACGAGACGCAGCGGGTAGCCTTGTTCGGGGCGCAGCATTTCACCGTTCTGACCGTAGGCCACGATCACTTCGCCGGAAGTGATCAGCTCCATCGGAATGGTGCGCGTCATCGACGAGCCATCCGCGCCTTCGGCGAGGACAAACTTGCCATTCTTCAGATCGGCGCCGGCCATCTCCAGCAACGTG
>CALMCS010000004.1 GCA_937862875.1 uncultured Comamonadaceae bacterium | reverse complement strand
TCTGGCGCACGTCCCAGTCGAGCTCGATGGTGGACGCGCGTTGCAGCAGCACGCGTGCCAAGCCTTTGCCTGCGGGAATGCATTTGGATACTTGAGTCGTCATGGTCTGTCCGAAATGAAATGTTCCTGTGCTCGTCGAGGTTGTACGATCTGCGGATGTCTCCAACACAAGTCTTTGTCTCCTGTGGCGCTACCCATGTCTGCGTTTACGGCACCTTGCGCGCGGGCGGGGTCAATGACATTTCGCGTTTGCAGTCCGGTATCTGCTGTGTTGGCCAGACCTATCTCACCGGCACGCTGCACGATCTCGGCTGGTATCCCGGCTTGAGCTTGCAAGGCACCCATCTGGTGCTTGCCGAGGTCTATCCGCTGAATGCAACGCTTGAACAGGAACTCGATCGCGTCGAGGGTATCTGGCCGCAGGATATTGGCGAGTATGTGAAACGCCTTGTCGATGTGAACGTGCGCATGCAGGACGGCAGCACGCAAACGATGAACGCGCTCGTCTACGAAGCGCAGGCCTCGGTTTTGCAGCACGCACCCATCATCGATGCCAGCGACTGGCTCGCATGGTACGAAGACAAAGGGAAGCCGCATGCCTAGTGCCCTTTTGCGTTCAAAACAAGAAATAACGCTGCGCCATAGGTAGGCTGGTCGCTGGCTCGCAGGTCAGCAGTTGACCATCCGCACGCACCGCATAGGTTTGCGCATCCACATCCATATGCGGCGTGTAGTCGTTGTGAATCATGTGGCGCTTTCCAAGATGGCGAATGCCTTTGACGACGGCAAGCTGCTTTTGCAAACCAAAGCGTTCGCCAATCCCAGCAGCCAAGCCAGCCTGTGACACAAACGTGAGCGAAGTCCTCGCGAGCGCACCACCGTAGCTGCCGAACATGGGCCGGTAGTGCACGGGCTGCGGCGTGGGAATGGATGCGTTGGGGTCACCCATAGCGGCCATCGCGATGAATCCGCCTTTGAGAATCAGCGAAGGCTTCACGCCAAAGAACGCCGGTTTCCAGATCACCAGATCGGCCCACTTACCCGCCTCGATGCTGCCCACCTCGTGGCTGATGCCGTGCGCTATTGCGGGGTTGATGGTGTACTTGGCGACATAGCGCTTGACGCGGAAGTTGTCGTTGCGCGCACCGTCGCCAGGCAGCGCGCCGCGTTGCTGCTTCATCTTGTGCGCCGTCTGCCAGGTGCGCAGAATCACCTCGCCCACGCGGCCCATGGCCTGGCTGTCGGAGCTGAACATGCTGATCGCGCCCAGGTCGTGCAGGATGTCTTCGGCGGCGATGGTTTCCTTGCGGATGCGGCTTTCGGCGAAGGCCAGATCTTCGGCAATCGATGGGTCGAGGTGATGGCACACCATGAGCATGTCGACATGCTCGTCCAGCGTGTTGATCGTGTAAGGGCGCGTGGGGTTGGTGGAGCTGGGCAGCACGTTGGCTTCGCCCACCACTTTGAGAATGTCGGGCGCGTGGCCGCCGCCCGCGCCTTCGGTGTGAAACGTGTGGATGGTGCGGCCCTTGAACGCGGCCACCGTGTCTTCCACGAAGCCGCTTTCGTTCAGCGTGTCGGTGTGGATCGCCACCTGCGTATCGGTGTCTTCGGCCACGTTCAGACAGTTGTCGATGGCGGCGGGCGTCGAGCCCCAATCTTCATGCAACTTGAGGCCAATGGCCCCGGCGTTGATCTGCTCGTGCAGCGCTTGCGGCAGGCTGGTATTGCCCTTGCCGAGAAAGCCGAGATTCATCGGAAACGCATCCGCCGCTTGCAGCATGCGCTCGATATTCCACGCGCCCGGCGTGCAGGTGGTGGCGAGCGTTCCCGTGGCCGGGCCGGTGCCGCCGCCGAGCATGGTGGTGACTCCGCTGGCGAGCGCTTCTTCGATCTGCTGCGGCGCGATGAAGTGGATGTGCGAATCGATACCGCCTGCGGTGACGATGCAGCCTTCGCAGCTGATGATCT
Organism: uncultured Comamonadaceae bacterium; assembly: GCA_937862875.1. GTDB lineage: Bacteria > Pseudomonadota > Gammaproteobacteria > Burkholderiales > Burkholderiaceae_C > Diaphorobacter_A. The sequence continues at coordinate 13,478 of CALMCS010000004.1, read as the reverse complement.
CGGTGCCGGGGCCGATGATGATGTCCACACCCGGTTGCGTGTCCGGATTGCCTGCTTTGCCGATGATGGCAACACGTCCGTCCTTCAAGCCGATATCGGCCTTGACGATGCCCCAGTGATCCACGATCAGCGCGTTGGTGAGCACCGTGTCCATCGCCCCTTCGGCGCGCGAACGCTGGCTTTGCGCCATGCCGTCGCGAATGGTCTTGCCGCCGCCAAACTTCACTTCTTCGCCGTAGCTTCCGGCGCGCAGTGTGTAGTCTTGCTCCACTTCGATGAGGAGGTCGGTATCCGCCAGGCGCACGCGATCACCTACAGTGGGGCCGAAGGTTTCTGCGTAGGCTCGTTTGTCGATCTGCGCCATGTTCAAAGGCTCCCCATCACCAGGCCACGAAAGCCGTAGACCTTGCGGTCACCGGAAAGATCCACCAGCTCCACCGTGCGCTGCTGGCCCGGCTCGAAGCGCACCGCCATGCCACTGGCGATGTTCAAACGCTTGCCGTGCGCAATCGCACGGTCGAACAGCAGCCCTGCGTTGGTCTCTGCGAAGTGGTAGTGCGAACCCACCTGTATGGGGCGATCGCTTGCGTTCTTCACCAACAGCGTGACTGCCGTGCGGCCCACGTTGAGTGCGTGGCTGCCTGGGTCGATCAACAGTTCTCCGGGAATCATGGCGTGCGCTCCTGGGGTGATAGAAAGATAGATAAATGCATCTCGGCCATCAGGCCAGCCGCGCGAGCATGCCAAGCCCCAACAGCGCGGTCGCCGCGCCGCCCAGCTTGGCAATCCACCGGTAGTGTTTCTGCGAGAGCAAATGCCCCACGCCCATGCCGCTCACATGCAGCAGTGCGGACCCCAGCGCCATGCCGGCCAGTGCCGCCAAGGAAGCGATGACCGAATCGGACGCCAACTCCGCGCCATGCGCCGCGCCATGAAAAAACGCGAACACGCCAGCCACTACGGCCGCCACGCCCCACGGCATGCGCTTTTGCACCGCGACCAGCAGACCCAGCACCAATACCGAAGCGGCGATCATTGGCTCGACCGCAGGCACGTGGAGACCCGCGAAGCCCGCCAGCGCACCCAACATCAACAGCACCACAAACGCAGCCGGTGCACGCCATGCGGGTCGCACCGTCAACGCGCTCCACACACCCACGGCAAACATCGCGGCCAGATGGTCTGCTCCGGTGAACGGGTGGATGAAGGCCTGTGCAAACGCATCCACCAGTCCATGCGCGTGTGCATGCGCATGCCCATCTGCATGCTCACCGACGTGGGCCCAAGCGGCCATGGGCGCAGCACCCAACAGCGCAATGCCGCTCGCGGTTCGAATGAGTGGATGTGTCATGAAGCCCTCGACTTGAATGAATCAACGAAAAATAGAAAACTGAAAAAATGATGAAGCGACCGCCGCGCTCGATGAACGCTCATTGGATCGGCTGGTGCACGGTCACCAACTTGGTTCCATCCGGAAACGTAGCCTCCACCTGAATGTCCGGAATCATTTCTGGAATGCCGTCCATGACGTCGTCCCGCGTGAGCACATGCCGCCCCTCGCTCATCAACGCCGCCACCGTCTTGCCATCACGCGCGCCCTCCATCACCGCTGCGCTGATCAGCGCAATCGACTCGGGATAGTTCAGCTTCAAGCCGCGCGCCTTGCGCCGCTCTGCGAGCAGCGCGGCGGTGAAGATCAACAGCTTGTCTTTTTCACGGGGCGTGAGTTCCATCTGCAGCGTCCTGAACGGCTTAGTGACTGTTCCATCACCTTTGCAAAAAGCAGGCCACATGGTGGTGAGTGCCTGCGCACCAAACCCGTGCGCCCTCGACTCACCGCGCACGGACAGCGGCAAAAATTCGACAATTTGGTGCGCGCACAAGCTGCCTGCGCCGCAGTGGTGCAGGGATGCGCAACAACACCACGTCCACACGCCCCGATCTGGCACGCCAATTGCACTGAACGCAGCACCTTCGCTCTTTTCAGAATCGTTCGAACCCATCCCCATGGTCTGGCATGCCCGTCTCCATCTCGACTACACGCAACCCCGTGCGGGTGCCACCGGCATGCACTTCACGCACGATGGGCCACTGCGCGTGTTGCGCAGCCTCTACCCCGAAGGCCCGGGCATCTGCCACAACGTGCTCGTCCATCCCCCGGGCGGACTGGTGGGCGGCGATGTACTCGATGTGAAGGTGCGCGTGAACGAGGGCGCGCACGCGCTCATCACCACGCCCGGCGCGACACGTTTCTATCGCAGCAACGGTGCCCCCGCCTTGCAGCGCACACAGATCGCCCTCGCCCCCGGCGCACGCATGGAATGGCTGCCACTCGAGACCATCGCCTATCCCGCGTGCGACGCGGCCAACGAACTGCATCTGGACCTCGCCCCCGACTCCCAATTGCTGGCGTGGGACATCACGGCGCTGGGCCTGCCGAATGCGGACTCGCCATACGACACGGGACGCTTCGTGCAACACATCCAGTGGCCGGGACGCTTTCTGGAACACGGCGTGATCGACGCGCAGGATCACCGGCTCATGAACAGCCCATTGGGCCTCGCAGGCGCGCGCTGCCTGGGCAGCCTGATCCTCGCCAGCGGCACACCCCTGCCGCGCGCCCTGCGCGAGCAACTGCTGGAATCCACGCAAGAACGGCTCGCCAGCGCGCCAGAGGCGGTTTTTGCGGGCGTCACCTCACCCAACCCCCACATGCTCGTCCTGCGCGGCCTGGCGCCCGTGGTGGAGCCGTTGATGCAGCTCTGGCAGGCGATCTGGGCGGCATGGCGCCAACAATGGTGGGGCATCGCGGCCACCCCACCGCGCATCTGGGCGACATGAGCGCAACTCGCGCCAAACATGGTCTTCCGGAACTTTTTCTGCGCCGGGACGGCCCAATCTCTACAATCCGCGCCTTCCCCCGATTTTTACAAGCGCGTACCCGCCATGAGATCCCACATCGCAATCGTCGACGTAGACAGCACCGACCGTTGGTCACGTTACCGCGCCGGCATGTGCGATACCTGTGCAGCCAACTGCTGCACGATGCCACTGGACGTGCAACTGAGCGATCTCGTGCGTCTCGGCGTGGTGGACGCATTCGAGGCGGAAAATATCGACCCCAAACTCATCGCCAAGCGCCTGCTCAAGATGCGGGTGATCGATCATTTCAACAACAAGAATTCGGTGTTTACCTTGGGCAGACGCTCTACGGGTGACTGCAATTTTCTGGATGCAAAGACGCGGCGCTGCACGCAGTATGAGAACCGGCCTGAGACTTGCCGCTTGCATCCGGTGAAGAAGAGCCCGAAGCCGGGGTTTTGTGCTTATGGGCGGAAGGCTTGAGCTGGGAGGCTTGAGTCTATTCTTCGCGCGTCCATACACAACCCTCCGCACTGGCATGCTCGGTTATTCAGGCGGGTGATAATTAATGTTGCGACATTGCAAATATTCTCTCACCCAACTCTTCGATTTCTTTAATATTCTCAATATTAATATTTCGAGAGCTGTAGAATCCACGAAATCCGTTGATCGCCCCATAGATTGACCCTGCAATCGCTCCCATGGTATCAACGTCCCCTTTGCATTGCCTTATGAAATTCAACATTTCAAAAAAGTCGTCTTCCATGAACCGTATTGCAATATAAATGGCAGTGACGCAAGAGTCCAAGGCCGCAATACCATTCCCGAGCTTGCCAGCGACAACTCTTGGCGAAGGTTGAGAATCTTCAGAAAGATTCAAGCCATTCGAAGCCCATTCACAGCGCGCCTCCCATGCCTTGGCATCCTGTAAATTCGCAAGGGAAACGACATTCCTCCAGAATTCACTTTTATTGCATTGCCCTGCATTCAATCTAAGTGCATGGAAAAGTGATGCCGCCACCAAGGCAGCACCATCTTGCGCAAGAGTATGCGCATGGGTGATCGAGGCCTGCGCCCTCGCCAGCTCGACAACGCGCTCTCCCGTTGAATTTTGTGAATGGAACAGCGCAACCACAGGGGCTCGCATCGCCCCACCATTTCCCCATGAACCATTTGGAAAGGCGCTGGTGCGCGCGACTTGCCAAGGCGTTCCTTTTTTGATCAATTTCAGGATTTTTGCTGCGCCTGGCCCATATCCGCGGGACCAACGATAGTTGGCGGCGAATCTTTTGGCGACGTCGTCCGCCACAAATCCATGACACGCAATCATCGACTCGGCAAGGTCGATGCTCATTTGCGTATCGTCGGTATATCTTTTCTCACCCTTTGCGGTCTTACCGATGACAAACCAAACGGCCTGTTCAATCAACCGCCCTTCATAGCTGGCCCCAATAGCATCGCCATACGCCAATCCCAGCATGCAGCCTATCGTACGCTGCCTTATTTCGGAGAGTTCATCACTTGCAATGGTCATTTGACATCCATTTGATCGTGCGGAACGGGAACTTCGGCGCGCGGTCCTTCACTTTGGCGACCTACCCTGCTCGATGAGTTACCGATAAGCAATCTTGATTTTTCCGAAGAAATTCTTGATATATTGAGTCTTGAGCACTATCCGCCATGGACTTCAATTTTTCACCAATAAAATAATATACAGAACACCGCTCTTCAGAGGTCCATGCTTCGCGACAAGCATCTCCGCAATTATTGAGTTGAGAGATATTATTGGAGAGTAAGTTTTCAAACAACCTGGCTTGATAATCACCATTCAAACCATCATACAGCCTCATCAAATTTTTACTGTCCTTGACGAGAAAATGATTTCTTTTATTAGACTCAAACTTATATACGCTTGCAACTAGAAAAACAAGGAGCCCGCACACCACCATGCCACCCCAAGAAAAGCCCGGGCCCTTTTTAAGCATATTGAAAATTGGGTTCATACACGCCCAAGCCCTTCTTCAGCAAAATGCTGCTGGTCAAATCAGAACCACCTCAGGCTGTGCTTTCAACAGCCATCTGACTCACCTCAGGCAACCAAATCCGCGCCTGAAACCCGCGCCCCGGCAGGTTGGTGAACTCCAGCCGCCCGCCATGCAATTGCACAATCGCATCCACGCTCGTCAGCCCCAACCCATACCCCTCTCGGTCCTTCCGAGCGCGAAAGAAGCGAGTCGTCATTTTTTGAAGTGACTGCGGGTCCACGCCCGGGCCGTTGTCCTGCACCAGAATCTCGATGCCTGAGGCACCGCGATCGCGCTCCTGCAGCGCGCGGGCGGCGCGCATCACGATGCGTACGGGCTCGTGGGCCGTGCCTGGGGTGCCGCCTCCGTATTTGATGGCGTTGTCCAGCAGATTGGCGATAGCATTGGCCAGCAGATCGCCGTCGCCAAAGGCCTGCGGAGCGTCTGGGGCAATGACCTGCAGGGTTCCGCCGTCCTCGTCCACCAGCGGCTCGTAGAACTCCGCCACGTCGATCAGCAAGGCGCTCAGGTCCACCAGGCCGAAGCTGGCGCGACTGGTGCCGCTTTCGACTTCAGCGATCTGCAGCAGCTTGTCGAAGACCACGCCCAGCTCTTCTACCTCGACCGCTACGCGTGCGAGTGCTGCGGCGTGTTCGGATGCGGGCAGCTGCTGGGCATTGCGCAGCTGCAGTGTCATGCGCGTGAGCGGTGTGCGCAGGTTGTGGGCAATCGTGTTGGAGACATGGCGAATGCCTTCCATGAGTTGCTCGAGGCGGTCGAGCATGCTGTTGATGTCGCGGTTGAGCAGCGTGAATTCGTCGTCGCGACCGGTCTCCGGAATGCGTTGGCGCAGGTCGCCCGCCGCCACTCTGGCCATGGTGTTGCGAATGGCCAGTGCGCGGTCGTCCACCACGCGGCGGAACATCATCGCGCCGAGCACGGTCATGACCAAGGCGATGAAGGCGGCCAGCAAGCTGGCGCGCCGCACCAGCTCTTCCAAGTCACGCTGCGGTTGCATGTCGCTGCCTACCGCCAGAAAGTCTCCGTTGGGCAACTCTGCCACCGCCACTCGCCCCACCACCAGCCGGCCTGCGCGGCGCACCTTGAGTTCGCGTATTCCAAACGTGGTGAGTCGGCGCTGCGGCACGACGGCGGCGTTGCCCATGATTGGGACGCCTTGTGGGTCCATGAGAATGAGGATCTCGGTATCGCTGTTGACGCCGTCCTCCAGCGTCTGGTGAATCTCCCCTTCGAGCGCCACCTGTCCGTACTTGTCGGCGTGGTCCAGCAGGCGGCGCAAGGTCGTCTCGGCCTGGCGGTCCATGCGCGCGCGCAGCACGCCCACGGTCTGCACGTAGAACACGGCGAGCACGATCGCCATCGTGAGCACCAGCAGGCCGCCGTAACTCAGCGCCAGTCGAAATGCGGTGGAGCTCCAGGGCTTTGCGGGGGACGACATCAACTAGCTGCCCGGGGGGAGTTCTTGAGGCTGATCGGTCAGGCTGTAGCCCACGCCGCGCACGGTATGAATCAGCGCAGGCTCGAAGCCCTTGTCGACCTTGCCACGCAGGCGGCTGATGTGCACATCGATCACGTTGGTTTGCGGGTCGAAGCGGTAATCCCAGACCGACTCGAGCAGCATGGTGCGGGTGACGATCTGGTGCGCGTGCTGCAGCAAGAAGGCCAACAGTCGAAACTCGCGCGGCTGCAGTGCCAGCGGCACACCGGCGCGCTCGGCGCTGCGGGTCATGAGGTTCAAACGCAGATCGCCGAGCTTCATTTCTCGGACCGGGGCCGGCGTCTGTGCGCGGCGCACCAGGGCTTCGAGGCGCGCCGACAGTTCTGAAAACGCAAAGGGCTTGGTCAGGTAGTCGTCGCAACCGGCCTTGAGTCCGCGCACCCGCTCGTCGGTGGCGGACAGGGCGCTCAGCACCAGCACGGGAGTGGTGCGGCCCAAAGAACGCAGGGTCTGCAGAATCTGCAGGCCGTCGAAATCGTCGGGCAACATGCGGTCGAGAATCACCACGTCCCACTGCTCGCCCACCGCCAGCGCGATGCCCTGAACACCATCCGATGCGACGGAGACCTGCGCCCCTTGTTGGCGCAGCCCATCCGCGATGTAGCTGGCGTTCAAGGGGTCGTCTTCGATGATGAGAAAGCGGTACATGGATGGCAAAGCGTTGGACTCGATTCAGCCAGCACTATAAGCCGCCACCCGCCATCCCGAACAAGACCTCAGAGCGCCGGCTTGCGCTCAGGGCTCCATGACCGGCAGATTGCCGCTGGCCACTCGCACCTGCCACTCGGCATCGAGGTAGTCCTTCACCAGATCGAGATACTCGAGGCGGTGCTCGGTGATCGAGCCCAGCGCGTCGATCAGCTCCAGAATGCCGCCCTGCCCCAGTCGGTAGGCATCGTTGGCCATCTGGCGCAGCGGCTCGATCTGCGAGAGGCCTTCCTTCTCGTACGACTGCACGCTGTCGCGCTTGAGCTGCATCTGCTGCAGCGCGGTGTACAGATCGGACTGCGCATTCTGGCTCGCGGCTTCCCAGCGCAGTTGGGCCTGTTCGGCCTCGGCTCTGGCGCGATCGATGGCGCCCTGGTTGCGGTCGAACAGCGGAATCGCCATCGACACGCCCCATTGCGTATAGCTGCCGTCCGGACGGCTCTTCACACGGGTCACGCCCACACTGGGGACCGGCAGCGCATCACGCTCTGCCACCGAGATTTTGTGGCGCGCCTGATCGAGCTCCGCCTGCGCCGAACGCAGTGCGGGCAAGCGTGCGCTGGCCTGCTTCCACAGCTCGTCGAATTCCGTCACCTGCTGCTGGCCCAGGGTCTGCATGCTGCCCTCGGCCTGAGCCTGCCAACGCGGCTTGGCGGCCACCTGCGCGAGCTTGGCCATGGCCGCCTTCTGCGCCGCATCGGCCTTGCTCACCTGCATCACCATCTGTGCCTGCTGCAGCGTCAAACGCGCGCCGTCATAGCGGCTGCGCGCACCTGCGTCGATCTGGCCGCGCACGATGAACGCGGCCTTCTCCAGCGCCTTCGATGCGTCATGCCAGACCTGCGCGCGTTGCTGCGCTACCAACAGTTCGTTGAAGGCGGTCGCGGCATCGTTGAGCGCGTTGGTGACGGCCATGTCGACATGCGCCGCAGCGGTGATTTCGCCCTTGCGTGCGTTCTCGATGTGCAGACCCCGCTGGCCGAAGATCGGGATTGGCTGTTCAATGCCCACCCCGTGCTCGCCGGGTTTGCCATACACCGAGGCCGTTGGATTCGGAAACGCTGAGGCGGTGCGCGTGTCCGCCTTGGCGATGCCGGCTTCGAGGCGGTCCGCGGCCAGCGAGGGCTGATTGCGCACCACCAGTCGCAGGTATTCCTCGAGCGTCACGACCTGCTTCTGGGACGCTTGCGCGTCCGTGGGAAGCACGTTGGGCGTTGCAACGGGTGCGGTCTGGGCAAATGCGCTCGGCACCTGCATTCCGCACACCATCAGCGCGGCCCACATCACATGGTTGAGCTTGGCTTTAGTCATCTTGCGCACCCTCATCGATCTCTTCCTGCGTCAACATATTCTTCGGGCCCATCAGCGCGTACAGCACGGGCAACAGCACCAGAGCCACCAGCGGCAAGATCACCATGCCGCCCACGATCACCGATGCAAATGGACGCTGCGTCTCGCTGCCCACGCCTGTGGACAAGGCCATGGGCAACAAGCCCAGCAAGGCCAGCAGCGCGACCAGGATGATCGAACGCATGCGTTCCGCCGTACCCTCGATCAGGGCCTGCATCATGGGCATGCCCTGTCTGCGCAGCTCTTCCACCGCGGAGATCACCAGCAAGCCCGCAAGCGCCACCTGCCCCAGCAAGGCAATGAAGCCAATCGCCGCGCTGATCGACAGTTCAATCTGCGCAAAGTGCAGGGCAAAAATACCGCCCACCATCGTGAACGGTGCGCACAGCAGGATCACGCCCGCACTGCGCGCATGGCCCAGGGCGCTGAACAGCAGCGCAAACACGATCAACAGCGACAGCGGCACCACGACCTTCAGGCGCTTGGCGGCACGTTGCTGGTTTTCCCACTCGCCGCCCCAGACGGCCTGATAGCCCTCGGGGATCTTCACGTGTTCGTTGAACGTGGCGAAGGTGTCCTTCACCACCGAGCCGATATCGCGGCCTTCGACGTTGAATTTCAGCGCCATGTAGCGCGCATTGCCTTCACGGAAGATCGAGGAATTGCCGATCTTCACGCCCACGGTACCCACCGAATGCAGCGGCACCGAGCCACCATCCGGCAGAGGGATCGCGATGTTGCGGATGCGCTCTTCGTCCATGCGGTCCACGTACGGCAGACGCACGCGCACCGGCACGGGATACTCGCCTTCCCACAATGTCGTGGAGACGTTGCCCGCCAGCGCCACTTCCAGCGTCTTCTGAGCGTTCTCCATCGTGATGCCCTGGCGCGCGAGCGCCTGGCGATCGAACTCCACGTGCAACTGCGGTGCCGGTGCATCGCGGTACAGGTCGAGGTCGACCACGCCGTCGATGTCCTTCACCAGGCTCACCGTTTGTTTGAGGAGGGCGCGCAGCGTGGGAATGTCGGGACCAAACAGCTTGAGCACCACCTGGCCGCGAGCGCCCGAGGTCGACTCTTCCACGCTGTCGCGAATCGGCTGTGCGAAGTTGAAGGCCACACCGGGAATCTCACCCAAGGTGCCGCGCATCTGCTCGATCAGTTCTGGCTTGGTCAGACCCTTGCGCCATTCGCCGTGAGGCTTCAGGCGCACCAGTGTCTTGGCGAGGTTCAGCGTTTCGTTGTCGGTGCCCGATTCGGGACGGCCCTGCTCGGTGGTCACCGAAATCACTTCCGGGAACACCTTCAAGCGCAGACGCACATCGCGCAGCACTTCCTGGCCCTTTTCGAGCGAGATGGATGCAGGCATCTGCACCAGCACGTAGGCATCGCCTTCATCCAGTTCAGGCAGGAATTCGGTACCCAGGTACTTCGCCGAAAAGCCCGCCAAACCCAGCACCGCCACCGACACCAGCACCACCGCCACACGGCTGCGCGAAGCGCTCAGAATGCGGCCGATGAGGTTCTGATAACCATGGTGTGCACGGTCGAAAATCTTCGGCTCTTCCACCATCACATGCTTGGGCTTGAGCAGCAGCGCACACAGCGCGGGCACCAGCCCCATCGCGAACACCAGAGCACCCAGCAGCGCGAAGCTGTAGGTCATGGCAAGTGGTCGGAAGATCCGGCCTTCGATGCTCTCGAGCGAGAACACCGGAATCAGCGCGGCAATCACGATCGCCATCGCGAACAGCGTGGGCTTGGCCACCGCCACCGCCGAATCGATGATGATGTGGCGCATGTCGTTGGCGGTCTGCGGTTTTCGCAAACGCGCATTGCGCAAGATGTTTTCCGCCAGCACCACCGCCCCGTCCACCATGATGCCGAAGTCGATCGCGCCCATGGAAATCAGGTTGGCCGGCATGCCCAGCAAATGCAAGCCGATGAAGGCCACCAGCAGCGACAGCGGAATCACCGTGGCTACGATCAACGAGCCGCGCAGACTGCGCAGAAAGAGCCACAGCACAGCAACGATCAGCGTAGCGCCAAACAGCAAGTTGTGCTGCACCGTGGCAAGCGTATGACCGACCAGATCGGAGCGGTCGTAATTGGTGGTCATGTGCATGCCTTCTGGCAGGCCACCGTTGTTGAGGGCTTCGACCTTGGCGTGGATGTTGTCGAGCACCACCGATGGGTTCTCGCCGCGCTTGAGCAGCACAATGCCCTGCACCACGTCGTCTTGATCGTCCTGGCCCACCGAGCCCTGGCGCGGCGTGTGCGATTGCACCACGCGGGCCACGTCACCAATGGTCACCGGCGCGCCGCCGCGCATGGCCACCACCACTTCGTTGATCTCTTGCGGCGAGTGCAGCAAGCCAATGCCGCGCACGATCAGCGATTGCTCGCCGCGGCGCATCAGGCCACCACCCACGTTGCGGTTGGACTTGGCCAGCGCCTCGCTCACGTCGTCAAGAGACAGCCCCAGGGAGTAGAGCTTTTCGGGGTCGACTTCAACGTGAAACTCTTTCACGAAGCCGCCAATGCTCACCACGTCGGCAACGCCCTGCACCTGCTTCAGGACGCGCACCACGCGCCACTCCTGCTCGGTGCGCAGCTGCGCCAGCGTGTGGCGATCGCTGGTCAGTCGGTAGTAAAAGATCTTGCCCAGCGGCGTGTAATCCGGCGCCATCTCGGGCGTCACGCCCGGAGGCAGATCGGCCTGCGGCAGGCGCTGAGAGACCTCGGCGCGTGCGTTGAAGCTCACCGCATCGTCGTTGAAGACGAGGTTGACCATCGCCAGCCCGAAGTAACTCTCGGAACGCAGCGACACCAGCCCCGGCGTGCCGTTGAGCTCGCGCTCCAGCGGCTGGGTGATCTGACGCTCGACCTCTTCGGGTGCAAGACCCGGGGCCTGCGCGATCACGCCGACCTGCACGTTGGTCACATCGGGATAGGCTTCGATGGCGGTGTGCAGATACGACCACACACCATAGACCGCCACCAGCAAGGTGGCGCATACCGCCAGCAAGCGGCGATGCACCACAAATGAAATAAAAGAACGCAACATTCGATATCGCTCCTGCTCGCTTCTTGTTGTTCTAGTTCTGGGCTCAGAGGAGTTGGTTAGCGGCGCCGTCCAACAGGAGGCCACCACGCACTACGATTTTTTCGCCCGGTTGCAGGCCGCTGATCACCGGCACCAGTCCGTGCACGGGACGCCCCAGCTGCACGGTGCGCGCCTCGAACTCGTTGTCCGAGCGCTGCACGAACACCACGCTGCGGCTTTCGTCCTTGATCAGCACGGCGGTCACGGGAATCATCATCTGCTGCTGGCTGGACATCTGCACGCCCACGCGCACCTGCATGCCGGCACGCAAGGCCGCGTTCTGCTCATCCAAATCCACCACCACGGAAGCGCGGCGCGAATCCTTGTCCAGCGTCGCGCCGAGATAGCGCACCTTGCCGGTCATCGGGCCGGTGATCTGCGGTGCCTCGATCTGCACGGGACTGCCCACGCGGATCGCCTGCAGATCGCTTTCAAAAACTTGCGCGACCACGTTCATCGACGTCGGATCACCAATCGTGAACAGCGCGGCACCCGCCTCCATCGACGCGCCGACCGTCGCCTTGCGCTCGGCAATCACGCCAGCGCGCGGCGCACGCAGCACCAGGCGATCGCCGTCACCACCGCCCAGCAACGCAGCAGTCCCTGCGGCACGCGAGAGTTCCTGATTCGATTCGCGCAGCTTGGCCTGCGCGGCGCGCAAGTCCACATCAATGCCCACGCCCTTGTCCACCATGGTCTGGTAGCGCTGCGCCTCGACGGAAGCCACCTCGCGCGCCCCCTTGGCCGCAGCGACCTCGTGGCGCGTGCGCAGTGCCTCTGGGCTGACCAGGGTCGCCAGCACATCGCCGGCCTTGACCACATCGCCCACATGCGCCTGCACCGACACCACACGCGCGGCGACCGGCACCGACACCGCAGCGGTGCGGTCTTCGACAAACGCCACCTGCGCAGGTGCCCATGCCAATTGCTTGCCGCTCGCGGGCGCAACCGGTTGGATGTCGAGCAACTTCACCGAGGCCTTCTCGAGCCGCACGATGCCCTTGTTGTCGGCAGATTCCTTCTTCTCCGCCTTCTTCTCGGGCACGGGTGGCGGCGCTGCCGACGAAGAGTCGCAACCCGCCAAAAATGCCGCCGACGTCGTCATCAGCATCGCGAGCGCCAAGGTGCTCATGCCCTTGCCCATTGCGCCGCGGCTGCTTCGGCCCTGCTCTTGCTCTGTCACCAAATTCTTGTTCATCTTGACCCCATAAAGTGCGCACAGGTGGATGTCCTGCCGCCTCCTATACGACGGTGCTTGACGGACTTTGTGCATTCGAGGCGATCCTAGGCAGCAGGGCCGCACCTGTGCCTAACGCTTTCATTAACGTTTGGTAAGGTGCCAAAACAGACTTCGCCAGACGCCCCGGCGAGCACGCCCAATCGACGCCTCTCCTGTAGGAAAAGCGCTTCAAATTCATAGCGATAGGCGAAAAGCAGCGGTTTTCAAGGTAAGTTGCGTCCAATGCCATTGCGGGATTACCCGCGTATTCCCAACCCAACGCCTTTTTTGGCGATCAGGAGAGCTCCCCATGTCCGCAGACAAAACCGCATCCGTTCATTGGACCGGCGCCGGCAAAGACGGCAAAGGCGAAATCAGCACCGAAACCGGCGCACTGAACAAGGCCCCCTACGGTTTCGCAAGCCGCTTCGGCGACGACCGCAAGGCCACCAATCCCGAAGAAATCCTGGCCGCCGCCCACGCCGCATGCTTCGCCATGGCGTTCTCGTTCGCCTGCGCCGCCGAAGGCATCCAGACCGAAACCGTGGACACCAGCGCCAAGGTGCGCCTGGCCAAGGAAGGCGACGGTTTCAAGATTGACCGCATTGCACTCACACTGAACGCCAAGGTCCCGGGCCTGTCGCAGGAGCAATTCGACAAGATTGCTGCGGGTGCCAAGGCCGGTTGCCC
>CALMCS010000003.1 GCA_937862875.1 uncultured Comamonadaceae bacterium | reverse complement strand
CCCACCGACACGCCCGAGCAGCAGGCGCGCGTGGCCAAGATTCAGCAGATGACGCCCAACAAGATCGCGCCGCTCGCCGTGTATCTGCTGTCCGACGAGGCCCGGGACGTGAACGCGCAGGTCTTTGTGGTGCGCAACAACGAGATCTTCCTGATGAGCCAACCGCGTCCCCTGCGCTCGGTGCAGCGCAGCGACGGCTGGACGCCGCAGTTCATCGCCGAGCACGGCATGCCGGCGCTGAAATCGTCGTTCATTCCGCTCGAGCGCTCGGGCGATGTGTTCAGCTGGGACCCCGTCTGAATAGGCCGCACCACATGGCCATCCACTACCAGCAACTCAAGCAGCGCGCATTTGCGCCGCAGCGCCAGCACTACACCCAGCGCGACAGCATGCTGTATGCGCTCAGTCTCGGCGTGGGCAACGACCCTCTGGACGAGAGCGCCCTGCCCTTTGTCTACGAAGGCATGGCCGGTGGCTTGCGCCCGCTCCCATCACAGGCCGTGGTGCTCGGCTACCCCGGTTTCTGGGCGCGCGAGCCGGACACCGGCATCGACTGGGTGAAGGTGCTGCACGGCGAGCAGCGCATGCGCCTGCACATGCCTTTGCCGGCCGAGGCGGAGATCGTCGGCTACAACCGCATCACCCACATCACCGACAAGGGAGAAGGCAAAGGCGCGGTGATGGTGACCGAGCGGCGCATCGAGACCGCTCAGGGCGAACTGCTGGCCACCATTCAACAGGTCTCGTTTCTGCGCGGTGATGGAGGCTACAGCCACCAGCTCGGCGGTCAGCCCAACGACGAACCGTTGCAGGCGCTGCGCCCCACGCCCGAAGACCGGTCGCCGGACTTCACCGACACGCAAACCACCCGCCCGGAGGCGGCACTGCTGTATCGCCTGATGGGCGACTACAACCCGCTGCACGCCGACCCCGCCGTGGCGCGCAAGGCGGGCTTCGAGCGCCCCATCCTGCACGGACTCGCAAGCTACGGCCTGGTGTGCCGCGCCATCCTGCGGCAATGCGCCGACAACAATCCCGCGCGCCTCAAGGCCCTGGACATTCGTTTTGCCTCACCCGTCTATCCGGGCGAGACGCTGATCACGGAGATCTGGAAGGTCGAGGGCCAGCCCATGCAACTGCAGCTGCGCGCACGCGTGCTGGAGCGCGACAAGGTCGTCCTCAGCCACGGCTTCGCCGAACTGGCCTGAGTCAGGCGCAGGCATCATCCACCCCAATCCCCAAGGAGACAGGCCCATGACCGAGCCCACCGTATTGCTGACCGTGGACGATGGCATCGCCACCATCACGTTGAACCGACCCGAGGCGCGCAACGCACTCAACCAGGCCATGCGCCCCGAACTGGCCGCCGCCATCACCCGAGTACGCGACGACGACAAGGTGCTGGCCGTGATCCTCACCGGCGCTGGCGATGCCTTCTGCTCGGGCGGGGACGTGATTCAGATGGTGAAGTCCGACGAGTCGGGCTTGCCGTGGCGAGAACGCATCCGCGCGCTGCACCAATGGTTCCCTGAACTGGTGAACCTGCAAAAGCCAGTGATTGCAGCGGTCGACGGACCGGCGTTTGGGGCCGGCTTCAGTCTTGCGCTGGCGGCAGATTTCATCCTCGCCACCCCACGCGCCAAGTTCTGCGCGGTCTTCGGCCGGATTGGACTCATCCCCGACCTGGGCGCAATGCAACTGCTGCCGCGCATCGTCGGCCAGCAACGCGCCAAGGAGCTGGTATTCACCGCCCGCACCGTGGGCGCAGAGGAAGCCAAGGCGCTGGGCATCGTCTACGAGGTGGTGGACGACAACGCCGCATTGCAAGGCGCTGCACTCGAACTGGCCTCGCGCTTCAAGCTGGCGTCGACCGCCGCGATCGGCATGGCCAAGACCATCATGAATCAGGCCTTCGAACTGGACGCACGCGCCATGTCGGAACTGGAAGCCTACGCCCAAACCATGTGCCGCGGCTCGGCCTATCACCAACAGGCGGTGCAACGGTTTAGGGACAAACAGCCCATGCTGTTCGATTGGGACCGCGCGCAATAGTCGCTGTTGTGCACTGAGCGAACCCGGTGTACCGCACGACATCGGGTAAGCCCTCGCTAATTGGTGGCGAACCCGGTCTTCTGCAAAAGCAGATTCCCAGCGCAACGCTGAAGTAGCACCATGCGGGTCAACGCAGAAAACCGAACGCATTCAAGAAAAGAAGCGCTTCCTCCAGCGACATCACCAGGCTGGCAACGTGCGGTAGGTCCAGGCGTTCCTCACAACCACCAGGGAGAACCCAT
>CALMCS010000002.1 GCA_937862875.1 uncultured Comamonadaceae bacterium | reverse complement strand
CTGCTGGTGGTGTTTCTGTTCGGTGTCGCGACGTGGATCATTGGCAATGAATTGCCGAACTGGGCGGGGATCGAGACCGCGCCGCTCGCCATGGTGTTGCTGTCCTCGCTGCCGCTGACCTCGGCGGCGTTTCTGCATTTCTGTGCAATCTTCTGCGAGGTGCGTCTGGACAAGCGGTGGATCGCCGCGGCCTATGTAGTGGCTGCGCTGGCCGCGATCCAGTCGCTGATCTGGTCGCCGGGAACCTTCGCGCACTTCGCGCCATTCACCGGCGTGGAGTGGGTGGTGATTCCCAATGCCGCGGGCTGGCGGACCAGTTTGATCTGGGCGCTGCTGGCCATGGCGGGCATTCTGGTTCTGGCGCTCGGGTGGTGGCGAGCGACTTCGGCGCAGCGCCGCATGCAGATTGCGGCGGTCGCCGTGTCCTGTGGCTGGGGGCTGCTGGCGATGTCGGGCTACGGATTCGCCGCGCTCGATATTCCAGCCTACCCGTGGCAGGTGCTGACGGCGCCCCTGTTTCCGGTGATTCTGGTGTACGGCATCCTGCGCTATCAGGTGTTTGTGGCGAACGTGTGGGCGCGGCGTGCGCTGGCGTCGGCGATCCTCATCCTGTTGGGCTTGATGGTGGTGCCGCTCACTGTGTTGCTGCCGTTCGAATCCAAGTGGGTCAACGCGATTGCCGTGGCTGCTACCTGTCTGGCGCTGAGTGGTCCGGTGCGGCGCGTTGCGTCGCGTTTGGTCTATCCCGGCGGCACGCCATCGGCCGATGATCTGCGGCATTGGCGCAGCGAGCTCAGCCGCGCGGCATCGATGCCCCAATTGGCCGGCACGGCCGCGCAACTGGTGTCGGCTCGCATGGGGCTGGCGGTGCAGGTGCAGGTCCGACGCGATGTGGGCGATGTGGGCGCTGCTGCGGGTCCGAAAACCGAAGAGGAACGCGACGTCGCCGTGCCCACGTTGGTGTGCGAGAAGACCGATGCCTGGCACGTTCACTTATTGGGCTTTGACGAGGCACCTCCGGGTCAGCGCCATCTTGCGGAGTTGTTCGGTACGGTGCTGGCCGATGCGGCGGGTCAGGTCGAGCTGGCAGAGCTGGCCACGCAGCGCGAGCGCGAAATACAACTGCAGGCGCGATTGGCCGAACTCGGTTCGCTCGCTGCGACCGTGGCGCACGATGTGCGCAATCCCCTCAACATCATCGCGATGGCGGTGGCCATGACGCCCACCGAAACCCGGCAAGAAGTGAATGAGCAGATCGCACGCATTTCTCGCCTGACCGAAGACCTGCTGGACTACGCCAAACCGTGGCAGGTGCAAGCGGTGGAGACCGACATCGCGCAGCGCATTCAGGCGCTGGTACGGCGCATGCCCGAAGTCGAAATCGGCCCGGGACTTGCGGGCCCGACGATGGCGCTGGTGGACCCCGTCCGATTCGATCAGGCGGTCACCAATTTGCTCTCCAACGCGCGCACCGCCGCCGGCCAGCGCCGCGTGCTTCTGGACGCACAGCGGATGGACAACGCGGTGGAGCTGCATGTGTGCGATGACGGCCCCGGCATTGCGCCTGACCTGCGCGACAAGCTGTTTCAGCCTTTCGCATCCCGCAGTCCCGGTGGCACGGGGCTGGGCCTGGCGATCGTCGCGCGCATCATGGCCGCGCATGGCGGGGTTGCAGAACTCACCGAGCGCGCGCCCTGGCGGACCTGCTTCACGCTGCGGTTTCCATCGATCTCAAGAACAACAGCAACTGCTTCAACAGCTTCAAGCGCTTCAACGGCACCATCGACATGATCTCAACCACTGACAACGCCGCATCGCAACCCATCGGTCACGTGCTCCTGGTGGACGATGAACCCGCGTACCAGCGCCTGGGCGGCTCGTTTCTGCGCAATTTGGGGCATCGCGTTTCCGTGGCCGGTGATGTCGACGAGGCGCTGAAATCCTTCGAGGAAGACAAGCCGCAAGTGGTGCTGCTCGATCTGGCGATGCCGCCGAGCATGGACCCGGAGGCCGGCCTGTCGCTGATTCCGTATTTCTCATCGGCGGTGGTCGTGGTGCTGAGCGGACATGGCGATCGCGACATTGCATTGCGCGCGGTGGAGCTGGGCGTGTGGGACTTTCTCACCAAGCCCATCGATCCAGAAATGCTGCGCTTCGTGGTCACGCGCGCCATGCACAAGGCCAAGCTCGATGAGGAAGTGCGCGAGCTGCGCGCCGCCAAGGCCGAGCAGGGCGACTCGGAGATGGGCCTGGTCGGCCAGACCGCACCCATGCAGCAATTGCGCGCGATGGTG
>CALMCS010000001.1 GCA_937862875.1 uncultured Comamonadaceae bacterium | reverse complement strand
CCAGAGCACCGTGAAATCTCCGCGATCCGTCTGATCGCCAAGATGCCTACTCTGGTTTCGATGGCATACAAGTACGGCGTCGGCCAGCCTTACCAGTACCCACAGAACAACCTGTCGTACGCTGGTAACTTCCTGCGCATGATGTTCGGCAACCCATGCGAAGAGTATGTGGTGAACCCGGTCATCGAACGCGCCATGGACCGCATCTTCATCCTGCACGCAGACCACGAGCAGAACGCTTCGACCTCCACCGTGCGTCTGTGCGGCTCGTCCGGCACCAACCCGTTCGCAGCGATTGCTGCTGGCGTGGCGTGTCTGTGGGGCCCTGCTCACGGCGGCGCGAACGAAGCCTGCCTGAACATGCTGGAAGACATCCAACGCATGGGCGGCATCTCCAAGGTCGGCGAGTTCATGGAAAAGGTCAAGGACAAGTCGTCAGGCGTGAAGCTGATGGGCTTTGGCCACCGCGTCTACAAGAACTACGACCCACGTGCCAAGCTCATGCAAGAAACTTGCAATGAAGTGCTGGCAGCTCTGGGCCTCGAAAAAGACCCACTGTTCGCACTGGCCAAGCAAGTCGAGAAGATTGCTCTGGAAGACGACTACTTCGTCTCGCGCAAGCTGTACCCCAACGTCGACTTCTACTCCGGCATCGTTCAGCGCGCTATCGGCATTCCAGTGAACCTGTTCACCGGCATCTTCGCTCTGGCACGTACCGTGGGCTGGATCGCTCAGCTGAACGAAATGATCAGCGACCCAGAGTACAAGATTGGCCGTCCACGCCAGCTGTACACCGGTTCGGTGCGCCGCGACATCCCGGCAAAGCGTTAATTGCCCCACCGCTTCTTGCAGCCTCTCTCGCAGAGGCCGCAAGGAGTTCGGCGCAATTCACCCAAAAACCCGCAACAGCCGTTGCGGGTTTTTTGTTTTTGCATGCAGCAAAAGTGACCAGTGACGCCGATGCACCCGCGCTCAATGCAGACTGCACATTGCGGTCATTGATCGAATGCCGGACATAAGCCGCTAACATCTCGCCATGTCGACGGTTACCCTCACACCTCCTCTTTGCATTGTCTCGGCCACGCGCAACAAGGATCAACGCCTTGCTTGATACACGCGCAGTCCCAGCCCCAGCCCCCTCCCCCGTCGCGCATTTACCAACGCCCATCTGGCGTTGCCTCGTCATCGAAGACGATCGCGACAACGCGCGCTATATCGCCGAAGGTCTGCTGACGCTCGGGCACATCGCCATCCTCGCCCACGACGGTGCGGAAGCGCTGCGCCGTGCGACCAGCGAGTCATGGGACGTCATCATCCTCGACCGCATGCTGCCCGGTCAGATCGACGGCCTGCATATCCTGCACACCATGCGCGCGCTGGGCCTGCGCACACCGGTGCTGGTGCTGTCGGCACTGAGCGCCCTGGATGAGCGCGTCAAAGGCCTCAAGGCCGGCGGCGACGACTACCTCACCAAGCCGTTTGCCTTCTCGGAACTCGCGGCCCGACTGGAGGCGCTGGTGCGTCGCTCCCGCACCGGCAACGAAGTCACCGTGCTGCAGATGGCCGATCTGTCGCTCGACCTCACGCGCCGCCACGCACAGCGCGGGGCCCGTTCGATCACGCTCAAGCCGCGCGAATTTCGCCTGCTCGCCTATCTGATGCTGCACCCCGACCAGGCCCTCACGCGCACCATGCTGTTGGAGGCTGTCTGGGACTACCGCTTCGATCCGCAAACCAACCTGATCGACGTGCAGATCAGCCGACTGCGCAGCAAGCTCCACGGCCCGCAGGAAGCACCGCTGCTGCACACCCTGCGCGGTGTGGGCTATTGCCTGAGCACCCAGCAGCACTACACCCACGCCGCATGACGTCGCCGACCGCACCGCGCAGAGTGGTCTGGCGCTCTGCGGGCCTGCGTCTCGCGGCGCAGTTTGGATTCATCGTGCTGCTCAGCATGCTGGCCGCGCTCGCACTGGTCTACATCCAGGTGTCCGTGGTGCTGCACAAGAACGTCGAGCGGCGACTGCAGCAAGCGCAGCAATACATCGTTGCCGTGTACGAATCCGTGAGCGCGGAAGCGGCCGCGCAGTCCGTCGCCCGGCAAATGGCGGATGGCAAGGACACCGATGCCGAGCTCTACCTGCTCACACATCCGGACGGCACGCTCTACGCAGGCAACCTGACCGTCGATGCGCTGGCCTCCCTTCAAAATGACACGAGCGCGCAGGTCAAGCTGCCACGCGGTGACGAGATGATCAACGCGCGGGTGCTGGTTCACCGGTTCCCGGACAACGCCCAACTCGTGGTGGGCCACAGCCTGATGGAGCTCGACGATGTCGAGTCGCTGGTCGCTTCGGCCAGTGTTTTCTCGGGCCTCTTCGCGCTGCTGCTGGCCGCCGCAAGCGCCTGGTTCTTTCGCCGCGAGCTGGGCCGCAGCGTGGGCGCGGTGCACCAGACCATCGAGCACATTCGCGGTGGCGAGCTTCAAGCACGCGTGCCGCTGCTCACGTCCGGCGACGACGAATTCGCGCAGCTGGAGCAGGACTTCAACCACATGCTCGACCACATCGAGCAGCTCATGAGCGGCGTGCGCCATGTCTCCGACACCATCGCCCACAA